>JADZEM010000078.1 GCA_020850535.1 Chloroflexota bacterium | reverse complement strand
TCCAGAACCGCCTCGAGCACACCATCGAGAACCTGGCGACGATGAGCGAGAACCTGACGGCGTCCGAGAGCCGCATCCGCGACGCGGACATGGCTGCCGAGATGGTGCAGTTCACGCGGAGCAACATCCTCTCGCAGGCGGGCACCTCGATCTTGGCGCAGGCCAACCAGCTCCCGCAGGGCGTCCTCTCCCTCCTCCGCGGCTAGGCGTAGGCCGCACCTCCAACGGCCAGGCAACAACGAGGCGTCTCCGCATACGCGGAGACGCCTCTTCTTCGTTGTGGGTGTTGCAGGCCTTCCACGGCTCGCGCCCGATGACGGCCACGGTAGGGCGGGGGCGTGTCCCCCGTCATACGATAGGCAGCCGCTATGCGCCGCCGGTCAGGCTCGGCTGCGGCCAGTTCTGTCGATCGACCTCCGATGTCCGACACCGCAGCATGACGCGGTCGCCGTCCACCGTCTGCACGGCGCTGAACGGCACGTACAGGTCGCGCCCCATCGGGCGGTCGAGTTGGAAGTCGGTGCCGCGCACCGTCTTCACCGAGCCGACGCGCTCGCCATCCGAGCCGACGACCTCCATCGTGTCGCGGATCTGCCAGGGGTTGCCGTGCTGGGACGGCCCGGCACCGGCGCTCAGGCCCGGCTCACCGCTTCCGGACCGGGTGCTGACCCCGGAGGTTTCGGCCACACCGACACCGTAGGCTGGCGTGCCGCCCGTTTGCAGGCCGGTCTGCTGTGTGCCGCTGCTGCTCGGGGTCTGGCCGGAGCCCTGCCTGCCATGCTGCCCGCCGGCGTCCTGCTGCGTGGACCCCCGCTGACGCTCGGTGTACGGATCGCCGTAGCCCGTCCGCTGGTTCACCCGGAGCTGATTCTCGACATCCTGCACGCCGGTGATCTCTTCGACGATCTCCTCGGTCAGCCGCCGCACCCGGCCGCTGTCCGCGACGCCGCGCAGGGTGACCACGCCCTGGCGCACGTCCACCTCCATGGCGCTGGCGTCGATCTCACCGTGCTGCGTCAGTGCCTCGCAGATGTCCTCGCGGATACGCTCATCAGAGCGCTGGTAGTTGCGCGGCCCCCGGCCGGTGAACGGTCCGTGGCTGAACTGTTCGCCGCCCTGCCTGAACGAGCCGCCCGACTGGCCCTGGCGGCCACTGCCGAACGGCATACCAGCGTACTGGCCGCCGCTGTACGGGTCGCCGCTGTACTGGCCACTGCTGTACTGGCTGCCGGCGCGCGGTCGTTCCAGGCTCGATCCGCTGTCGCCCATGCCGGTGTCGCCGCCGTACCAGCTGCCGATATCACCCTGGTCGTACGGGCTGGGCGGGGTGGACGGGCGGCTGAACGGGTTGTACTGGCCCGTCCGGCCGGAGCGCTGCCCCTGGCCACCGCTCCGTTCGTCCTGACTGAAGCGCTGGCCCATCGGCGGGCCGTAGCTCTCTTCTTCCTGACGGCCGAACCCTTCGCCCGGGCTGAAGCGGCGCCCCTGACCGTAGAAGCCGCCCTGCCAGTCGTCACCCCGATCTGCACGCATGTCTGCACGCATGCCCGGTCCGCGCTCGCCGCCGTACTGGCCGCGCTGGCGGTCCTGCCCAGGCTCTCGGTCGAGGTGGGTGATCTCCCGGCCGCCGGGCCGGCCGACCTCAGGCTCATACCCCGGGCGGTTGTACGCGCGGTCATCCCGCATGCGCCGCGCGAGATCCTGTTCGCCGTACGCCTGCCGGTACTGGCGGCTGTACTCGTCCTCTTCGTTGCCGTACCGTTCGCGGGCGTTCCCGCCCCGGTCGTCGACGGCCCGACTCCTGCGCCGGGCGTCGTCCTGGCGCGCCTCATCCTGATAGGTGTCTCGGTCTCGCTCCACGATCAGCCTCCCTGCGTGATGCGTGCGGAGGCGCAACGTCTCGGTGGGCCGGCGGGCCGGCTGGCCTGCGGGGCGTGCGCTCCTGCGGGGAGCGGGACGCAAAAGACGTGCCGGCCGCCAGACGTGCCGGGGAGGAGGCTCACGCCGAGCGGTGCTAGCGTCGCTTGCGCCGCTTGCCCAGCCGGTCCGCCGCCTCGCGCATCTTCCGCGCGAGGACCGTAGCTTCGTCGTCTTCCAGGGCGTCCAGGTCCATGCTGGCCAGCCGGTCCATGCCGTCGAGGACCGTTGCCAGGGTGTTCAGGAGCGCGGCCTGCTCGGGCTGGCTTGCAGATTTGGCCAGGGCGGCGGCCTCCGCGAACGCGCCGGCCCGGCGGTAGGCTGTCAGGGCGGCCTCGGGCTGGCCGGCGGCCACACGGGCGCGGGCGGCGTCCGCCCATCGCTTGAGCCCTTCGTAGCAGCGGGCGAGCTGTTCCGGGCTGGCGTCTGGCCGGTCTTTCAACAGCGAGAGCGCGCCGGCCCAATCGCCGGCCGCCACGCGGGCCTCGGCCAGGGTGTCGGCCAGCCGCTCAGCCGTCTCCAGGTCGCGCACGTCGTCGGTGAGGGCCGCCAGCCGCTTGGCGCTCTCGTGGAGGGAGGTCAGGGCGGTGGTTCTGCCGATCTCCAGCTCGCGGGCTTCCTCGAGCCAGGTGCGCGGCAGCTCGAACAGCCGCTCTGGGCGGTCGTCCGCCGAGCGTCCTTCGAGCGCGCGGACGTAGTCCACCAGCAGCCCGGGCAACAGCCGCGCCGCCGCCTCGGACCCTGGCGGCGCCGCGGCGTAGCGGCGGGCCAGGACGGCATACTGCCCCGAGCGTGCCTCCTGGCCCAGCTCCTTACAGATGGCGACCAGCCGCTCGTAGTGGCGGGCGGCCTCGGCATGTCGCCCCTGCCGGGCCAGCGTGGTCGCCGCCGTCCGCCGCACGACAATCGAGCGCTCCAGCACCTCGGCCCGCTGTTCGGCGTCCACGAGGCCGGCCAGCGCGGCCTCGAAGCGAATCAGGGTCCGCAGGGCGCGGTCCAGGTCCACTTCCAGCAGCCCGAGCATGTCTTCGAGGAAGCCGAGCGCACGCTCGCGGGCGTCGTCGTTGCGCTCCTCCAGACGGGCGCGCAGGAAGGCCAGCGAGCGCCGCGCGAGCAAGCCGTCATCCGCCACCTCCTGCAACAGCGGGTCCAGTTCGGTGTCGGGGTGGTCCAGCAGGATCAGCGTCTCGGTCGAGCGGCTGAGGGCCACCCGCAGCTCGTCGATCCCGGTCCTGGCCACGAGGTAGCGAACCCGCTCGCCCTTGTCCCTCGCAGCGGCGATCTCGTCGCGGATGCCCGCGAGCACGCGCGATGCGCCCCACAGCACCACGTACTGCCGGTCCAGCCCCTTGACGGCGCCGGCCGTGAAGCGCAGATCGCCAAACTTGTCGTCGGCCAGGACGGCGTCGAGGGCCTCATCTTCAGGGGTCCGGGAGCGTGACTCGGCGGTGACGACGGCGCTGTGTGGCGTGTCGGCCAGCAACTCCAGCCAGCCCGGCAGGTCTGGATCGTCGGCGGAGACCGTCGTCAGCGCGACCTCGCCGACCTCGCCGCTGGGGGCATCGCCGGTGTCGGCTTTGGCCGAGCCGCGCGGGCGGTACTCGCGTGGCAGGTCGTCGTACAGCTTCGCGGTGCGGTTGGCAACCTCGATGAGCGGGACCGGACTGCGCTGGTTGAGCCGCAGCGTGATCTCCGTCGGCATCGTCCCCAGGATCTCGGAGAGCACGTCCTTGGTGGAGCCCCAGTCGAAGCCGCTCGGGTGGACCACCTGGCTTTCGTCCCCGGCCGCCACGAAGAGCGGCCCGTACCCGACGCCCGCCTCGATCTGGAGCGCGCCAGCCCGCTCGGCCGCCTTCGCCAGGACGCCGATCTGCAACAGGGTGAGATCCTGGATCTCGTCCACGATCAGCCCGCCGATGGTCCGCAGCTCGCGGTCCAGCGCGCCGCGCTCGATGCGCTGGTAGGCCGCCCACGCCTCGCGCTGGAGGCTGGGCAGATCGCCGCGGTCGAGGAAGACCTGGGCGGCGTGGCGGGCAGCCTGGGCCACCCGCGAGCCGAGCTGTCCGGCCCGCCGCGACATATAGGTGGACTCACGGAGGATCGGCTCGTCGGCGGGCGGCCAGCGTCGGCGCGTCAGCGGGAACGGCAGCGCCGCGCCCAGGACGTGCGCGCGGACCTCAGCCCAGAGCGCCCGGTCCGAGCCCTGCCACGTCGCCAGATCGCGCGGGGCGAACCCGCCCACCGAGCCGCGAAACGCCTGCTCCTCGGCCTCTTCGGAATCCGCGACGCGCCCACGCTCCAGCCCGCTCCAGTGGCCGAGCAGATCGGCCAGCGCCACCACCTCGACGCGCCGCCCGAGATCGGGCACGCCGTCGAGCATCTCCTGGGCCGAGCTGACCAGCCGGCGCGAGAGCGTGACGTAGAGCAGCCGGGCGTCGGCCGGCAGCCGCCGGGCCTCTTCGACGGCCGTGAAGATCAGCGCGCCGGTCTTGCCGGTGCCGGGCTGGCCCACCACGAGCCGCACGCGGGCGTCGGCGCTCACCACCTCGCGCTGCTCGTCGGTGAGGGGGTCCAGCTCGTCCAGGCTGCGCTCGTAGTAGGTGGTGGGCGCGCCGGCCGCCAGCGGCTTCATCTCGTCGTGGTGGCGAACGGCCCGCACGACGATGGTTCGGCCATCGTCGATGCCGTCCCAGCCGGTGGCCGGAAACCACCACGCATAGAAGTGGTAGCCGCCAACGCCGGAGCGCCGCCAGCGCAGGGCTGGGGCGTCCGTCACCAGGGCGGATGGCCCGACGATACCCTTCGGCCGGCCGGCATCCCCACGCGACGTCAGCTCGAACAGGAGCCAATCAACCCGACGGCGCAGGTCCGGCTGGTTCCGCATCCAGTCGTCAACGTCGGGGTGAATCAGCAGCGTGTGGCCGGTCATGCCAGGGGGCCGATCCTTTCGCGGGCGAGGCCGGAGCGGCCGTTGCCCGCATCGTACCGGATCGGACGCCAGCATGGTCGAGTCTGAGCGGCGCCGGGAAGCTATCCCTCGTAGATGATGGCGGTCCCGGACGCGGTCACCATCAGCATGCCGCCACCGTTGCCAATGGTCAGGCTCTCGTAGTCGAGGTCTGTGGCGATGACGGCGTTCGCGCCAAGCTGGCGGGCCTGGCCGATCATCTCTTCGAGGGCGATGGCCTTCGCCTTCCGCAGCTCCTCTTCATACGCGCCCGAGCGCCCACCGATGATGTCGCGGATGCCGGCGAAGAAGTCCTTGAAGATGTTGGCGCCGAGGATCGCCTCGCCGCTGACGATGCCGAGATACCGCACGATCCGCGCGTTGTCCAACGAGGACGTCGTGGTCACCAGGAAATTCGCGTCGGTGGGCCAGCTCATGGTCCGCCTCCGGGTGGCCTGAAGGTGAGCACAGTCACTGTCGCTCCCGTGAGTAGCCTGCCATGCCGGCTCGCGGCCAGCAACGATTCCGCGGCTGCGCGCGCCCCGGGATCGCGGCGACGGCTAGTCCCGTGGGGCTCCGCGGGCCCGTTGTATGGGGGGAGCGTCGCCGCTGGAGGCCGCGCACGCCAGATGGTGAGCCAGGAGGCCAGGACTCGCGTTCGCGCAAAGAAGAGCCCGGTCTGGTTCGCAAAAGTATCGCCGAAGTCTTAACTCTTGGGCGTGCGGGCCGATCATCCAAGTGGAAGCTATTTCTTGGTGCGGCGCCTAACCAGCTGCTGGTGGGCTGCGATCGCGAAACGGAACAAGGATATGAACGAGCCGACAGTCACCCGTGGCGTCGGGAGTGAGGTCGCCTGGAACGGCTGGCAGGCGGCCGCCGACCGTGGTGACCGAGCCGATACGCCCCAGCCTGACGTGGTCCGTTCAGGGGCAGTGCACGCCGAGCGCGCCGCCCCGCCAGTCCATGTCCTGGGGGATGGCCTGCCCGAGGCTGGGAGCGCCCCCAGTGTGTCGGAGGCGTCGAAGGTCGCCACCTTCCCGCAGTCGTACGCCCGCTTCTCGATCAACGAGAAGACCCACCGTATCAGCATCAAGATCGTCGATGCAGCAACCGACGAGGTGCTGCGCGAGATCCCCTCAGAAGAAGTGCAGCGCATCGCTGAGGAGCTCCAGGCGCTTGCCCGGAAGACCTCACCAGGAAAGCGGCTCCCGTCGAACGACTGGGGCGCTAGCGGAGGAATCGATCGCTATGTCTAGCACGTTCGCCGTGAGTGGGTTGGCTTCCGGCCTGGACACCGCCAGCATCATCGAGAAGTTGATGCAGATCGAGTCCTCGTCGATGACGAAGGTGCAGGGCCAGCAGACGGCCCACACCAGCAAGATGTCGGCGATCGCTTCCATCAAGGACTTGATCACATCGCTGCAGGGTACGGCGCGGACGCTGTCGGACCGGTCCCGGATGAACGCGAAGATGGCATCCACGGATACGGCGAGCGATTCCCCCACGGTCTTGACGGCCTCGACGTCGGCTGACGCCATCAACGGCAGCTTCAAGGTCACCGTCAGCCAGCTGGCGACCTCCACCCGCATCTACAGCAATGCGGCGATGGGCAACGTCATCGACCACGCCGCCACCCTCGCGAACGCCGGGTTCCGCTACAGCGTGAACACCGGCACGTTCCGCATTAATGGTCAGCAGATCACCGTCGACAACACCACCACGCTCGACTCGATGATCACGGCGATCAACGGCTCGGGGGCCGGCGTCACGGCCAGCCTGGTGGCGGACGCCGACGGCCGGGCCGACAACCGCGTGCAGATCATCTCGGCGCCCGGCCAGTCGCTCCAGCTTGGCTCCCTCAGCGACACGGCGAACGCACTCCGGCTGATGAACCTGTCGGATGCGGTCGTCAGCGGCTACACCGCCGCCAGCACGAACAGCGGCATGGCTGCCAGCGCCGGCGCGCTGAACACCAGCATCACCATCAACGGCGTGACCACGACGATCAACCAGGGCAATGCCGGGTTCTCGGACGTCCAGAACGCGCAGTTCATCGCCCAGGAGATCAACAACAACAGCAGCAGCACCGTCTCCGCCGTGGCCCAGGGAGATGGCACCATCACCCTGACGCAGAAGACGGCCGGCGGCTCGCAGGCCATCGCCATCACGGCGGCCGGGACGGGCACCGGGCTGACCGCCGGCACCGTCCAGAACGGCACGGACCGCGTCGTCAGCTCCACGGGCCTGGGCGTCACCAATGTCGGCGCGGCGCTGGGCACCTCACGGCTCGCGACGCCCATCGCCGGGCTGGATGGCAGCGGCAACGGCAAATTCACGATCAACGACGTCGAGATCTCCTACAAGGCCACGGACTCGATCACGACCATCGTCAACCGCATCAACTCGTCGAGCGCCGGCGTCTCGGCGTTCTACGATCCGGTCCAGGACCGCCTGCGGTTTGCGGCGTCCCAGACGGGCGCGCGCACGATGACGCTGTCAGACACGCAGGGTAACTTCCTGGCGGCCACTGGCGTGCTCGCGGGGACGCAGCAGCTCGGGCAGAACGCGCTGTTCAGCATCGACACCGTCAACAACGGGCAGCAGCTCACCAGCTCCACCAACTCGATCTCGGGCTACCTGCCGGGCGTCACGCTGGACCTGAAGTCCACCAGCGCAAACCCCGTCACCGTGACGGTCAGCCAGGACGCCAACTCCACGATCAACACCATCAAGGCGTTTGTGAATCAGTACAACACCGTGATGACGAAGATCGAGGATCTCACCAAGTACGACAGCACCAATAAGAAGGCCTCGGCGCTGACGGGTGACCTGGGCATGCGCGAGATCCAGCGGTCGCTGCGTCAGATGGTCAGCACGGCGGCGCAGGGGGCTTCGGGGACGTACCGGACGCTGGCCTCGATCGGCGTCAGCTTCGGGGCGTTCGGCAGCTCCGTCGGCGCGACCAGCAAGCTGGTGGTCGACGACGCCAAGCTCAGCAAGGCCCTGTCCGAGAACCCCCAGGCCGTCGAGTCGATCATTGCCGGCTTCGGGGCGACGCTCAGCGCGCCGACCACGAACAACATCAGCGCGGTGACCGGCACCCCCGAGATTCACCAGGACGGGACGTTCCACGTCAAGGTGACGAACGCCGCCTCTGGCGAGGTTGAGGCCTGGTTCACCAACAGCTCTGGGCAGAAGACCTGGAGCCAGACGGGCGCCGTCGCGGCGGGCCAGGACAACTACGGCATTATCCCCGGCCTCAAGATCACGACCCAGGCGACGCTCACGGACGGTCAGGAGGACACCTTCACGGTCTCCGTGAGCAACAAGGGCATCGGCGTGATGCTCAACGACTACATCAATGGCCTGACGGACTCCGTCACCGGCTACTTCGCCACCCGGAAGAAGGGTGACGACTCGATCAACGACGGGTATACCAAGCGCATCGACGAGATGCAGCGACGACTGGAGTTGAAGAAGACGTCACTGGAGAAGAAGTACGCGGCCCTGGAAACCACGATGTCCAAGCTCCAGTCCCAGTCCAGCTCGCTCTCGGCGCAGCTCGCGAAGCTCAACTCCAGCAGCAGCTAGCCCCGGCCGGCCTGACGGCTGCGCCTGTGCAGCCGTCAGCCGACCGTCGCAGCAGACGCAGGTCTGCCCGGACCGGTACTTCTGGCTCATCGTTGGCTCATCCCCAGACCGGCACAGGGCACGTTCTCTCAGGTACAGACGGCGACGTGTCGACCGTGCCCAGTGCCTGTACTCCAGGCGCTTCCTTTCCACGAGGCTGAGACTGTGCCCCTGAATCCGTACCAGCAGTACCGCGCGACGAAGGTGGAGACTGCCGGGTCTGTCGATCTGGTGGTGATGCTCTACCAGGGCGCGGTTCGGTTCACGCGCCTGGGGATGGACGGGCTGTCCCGCCAGGACAACCAGGCGGCGCACACGAACTTCGTCCGCGCGCAAGACATCATCGTCGAGCTGCTCGGCTCGCTCAACCACGAGGCTGGTGGGCAGATCGCAGGGCAGCTCGCCTCGATCTACGACTACTGCTTTCGACAGCTCGTCACCGCGAACATCAAGAAAGACCCGGCTCCCGCGCGTGAGGTCGTCGGCATCCTGCGGGATCTGGGCACGGCCTGGCAGGAGATTGCCGCGCAACAACGGGCCGCACAGGCGAACGCGGGAGCTCCTGCCCGCGCACTACCGGCAAAGGCACGTTGACATGGCCGCCCACGGGCACGCATCCGCTCACCAGGATCATCCACCAGTCATGCTCGGGATGCTGCTGGCTCGCCTCCGCACGATCGTGCAGGCGCAGGCCGAGGCGCTCCTCGCGGATGACTTCGACCGTCTTGAAGTGCTCATCGCGCAGCGCGAGCCGCTCGTCGCGGACCTGAGCAGCTACGGCATCACAGACTTGAGCGTGCTGGACCGCGCCCTCGCGGAGCAGGTCGCGGCGCTCGATCAGCAGCTGCTGGCGCTCGTGCGGGAGAGCCTGGACCGGACCGGCCAGGAGATGCGCGACGTCGAGCGTGGCCGCACCGCCCTGGCGGAGTACCGCCGGCGGGGCCAGACGCTGATCCGGAACCTCGCGTACCTCGGCCAGCACGAGTAGGATGCGGCGCGCCTGGGCGCGCGTCGTCGTCGGGGCATAACGGCCCCGCCTACCATCCTGCAGTCGCCTCGCGACGCTCCCGTCTCGCCTGCTGCTGCTGTTCCCGGCATCCGTCGCGCAGCGACGGCGACGGCATGGTGGTAGACGGGGCCCTGCACGGCAGTGGTTCAGGGCCCGACTGGGCGTCTTACGGCGTTCTGGGGACACCAACAACCATGCGATTGCCCTGGCGTTTCCTGGCGGAAGCGGGCGCGCATCCTGCCGCCGAGCTGCGCGCCGGGACGAGCCGCGGCGCCCGCCAGGATTGGGCCGGAACTGGCCCGAATGGGGACTGTAGAAATGTCGCGCCATGCCGATTATTCCTACAGCAGCCGCGCGTGATCGCAAACCTCTCCTGGTCATAACGACCGGGAGGCGAGTGGTCGTCCGCCGGCCACCTCAATGAAGGCCGTGGATCCTGGATGCCAGCCGGCCTGCCCGAAGGAGTGGGCGATGCTTCCGAACCCCTACCAGCAGTACCGCGCGACCCGCGTAGAAACCGCAGGTTCCGTGGATCTCGTGGTAATGCTCTATCAGGGAGCGGTCAAGTTCATCCGGCTTGCTGTTGAGGCACTGGAACGTGAGGATATGAAGACCGCGCACGCCAACTTCGTGCGCGCCCAGGATATCGTCGTCGAGCTGCTCGGATCGCTCAACCGCGATGCTGGCGGGCAGATCGCCACCCAGCTCGCCGGCGTGTACGACTACTGTTTCCGCCGGCTGATTCAGGCCAACGTCAAGAAGGATCCCGCACCGGCCCAGGAGGTCGTGACGATCCTGCGCGACCTCGGCAAGGCGTGGCAGCAGATCGCCGTGCAGCAGCGGCAGGAGCAGGCGCGCGGCGTGATGCCCGGCCGGCCGCAGCGCATGGCGGCCATCGCCGTCTAGGCTGGGGCGATGGTGGCCGGTCGGCGCGCCGCCTCGCCAATCGACCGTTCGTTGAGCAGCCAGGAACAGAGCGAGGCTCACGGGAGCGGGACGCTCACGAGAGCCGGAGGGGGAAGGGCCGACGATGCCGCACCACCAGCACAGCACAGACCATGATGCCAGCGGGGCGACTGCCGCCACGGCGGCCCCCGCCATGACAGCCTCTGCCACGGCGGCCCCCGCCACGCGACTGCTAACCGCTCGGCGAGCTTTGAGCCGCCGAGCGTTTCTGGCGTTCGCGCTCGCCGGGCTGGCCGCGGCGGCCTGCGGCCCGACGGAGCAGATCGTCTACGTCGAGCGGGCGACGGCCACGCCGCTGCCGCCAGCCAAACCGACCGTCGCCCCCGAGCCGACGATGCTGACGGCTCCGGCCCAGCGCCAGGGCCCGATCCAGCTGCCGATCCCGGTGCGGTCCGGCCCGGCCGCTGCCGTTTCCGCGCAGAACCAGGTCATCCCGGCGTTGCAGATGCGGTCACGCCCGTACAGCAACCGGCTCCAGGCGCCCGAGCGGCTGATGATCCCGAACATCGACCTGGATGCGAAAGTCGTCCCAGTCACCACGAAGACGGACGACAAGGGCAACATCCTCTGGGAGACGGCGGCGTTCGCGGTCGGGCACCACAAGGGCTCGGCGATGGCCGGCGAGAACGGGAACGTGGTGCTGTCCGGACACATCAGCAGCCCGCGCGAGGGCGCGATCTTCAAGAACCTGCCGAAAGTCGAAGCTGGCATGGGCGTGATCGTGGGTACAGCCGACCGGCAGTACCTGTACACCGTCGTGGACACGCGGGTGGTGACGCCGGACCGGGTCGAGGTGCTCGATCCGTCGGACAAGGCCATCATCACGATGCTGACGTGCGTACCCGACGGGATCTACTCGCACCGGCTGGTGGTCCGCGCCGAAGCGGTCTGACAGGCATGCGCTGAGATCAGTCAACGCTCTGCGCGTACCTGTCAGGCGTCAGCCTTCCGGGATCGGGGGGATGGTCGCCCCCTCGAATGCAGCCTGGACGCTTCAATACTCCAGCGCGCCGTTGACGCAGGTCACTGCCGCCCCACCGAGACGGACATTGCCGCCGGCGTCCACGGCAACGGTGATCGTCCCATCGCGGCCGACACACCGCCCCTGCTTCGCCTCGTACCGCACGCCGCCGCGTGGCAGCAGACCGCGCGCTGCCTGAAAGACGGCGACGCTCCCGTTTCCACTCCCGCAGACGGGGTCTTCATTGACGCCGCATGACGGAGCGAACGACCGAACCTCCAGATCGTTGCCCTGTCCGTCCCGCTTTGCGAACAGGGTGATGCCGGTCACGCCTAGCCGCCGCTCGAAGTCTATCGACCGGGCAAAGTTCGGCGTGAGTCCCAGCAAGCTGTCCACCGTCGGCAATTGCGCCACAACCCAGACTGCGCCGACGTTGATGATGGCCGGCTCCACCGCCCGTACGATCTCATGACCGATGATCGCTTCAAGCTCGGCAACGTCGTCAGCCGCGAGAGCCGAGACCCTGGCAGGCGGAAGTCGCAGCGTGAGCTGCCGCGCTGGTCCTTCGCCCTCAACGGCGATCTCGACAAGGCCAAGCCCGCACTCCATCATGATGACGCCGTCATGCGGCTGAACCCGGCCCGCTTCCAGCGCGGCGTGAGCGCTACCTATCGTCGGATGACCGGCAAACGGGAGTTCAGCAGCGGGGTTGAAGATTCTGAGGAGGTAGTCGGCTCCGGGCTGCGTCGGCGGCAGCAGAAACGTCGTCTCCGACAGGTTGGTCCACTGGGCGATGGCCTGCATGGCCGCGTCATCGAGCCCCTCGGCATCCAGCACCACCGCGACCGGATTCCCCAGCAGTGGCCTGGATGAAAACGCATCAACGACTTTGAATGCTCGGCTTACCATCGTGCCTCCTTGTAGCTCGTCGGGGCCGGTCCAGAGTACAGACGCGGTCCGGTACTGAGGTCCTTCTCAAACGCGTACGTTCGCCTGACAGAACCGGGAGCTTCGGCCCTGCATGAAGTGGCAGGGCCGTCCGTATTCTGAGCGTAGCCTTTTTCTAGGCGCACTCAGAAGGAGCCCCCGATGCTCGAGATCCTCAAGACCGCTGGCTCGGCGCTGACCGCACAGCGCCTGAGGATGGACGTCATCGCCAGCAACCTGGCGAACGCCGAAGCGACGAGCACGCCGGAAGGCGGCCCGTACAAGCGCGAGCGCGTCGTCTTCGAGCCGAAGCTCCGCGACACGATGAGCAAGCTTGGTGAGCAGTCCAGCTCCATTGCGAGCGGGGAAGCCACCGGCGGTGTCGTCGTGCGCGCCATCGTCAAGGACGATGAGGACCCCCGGATGGTTCTCGACCCGACGCACCCAGACGCTGATGCTGACGGGTTCGTCGCCTACCCGAATGTCGATCTGGTGACCGAGATGACCGACATGCTGTCGGCCAGCCGGTCGTACGAGGCGAACATCACCATCGTCAACGTCGCGAAGAGTATGGCCCAGCGAGCGCTGGACATCGGCCGCTAGCCCAGGCGGGGCCGGCCACCGAACGTACTGCCGATCTGACAGCGACGATCGCGCCACGCGCACCAGAGGAGCATCACCGTGGATATCCCATCGATCTCAATGCGGACACCTTCGCTGGGCCTGAACCTGCCGCGGGTCAAGCCCGAGACTGAGGCCCCGGCCGTCGCGCCGACCACCGGCAACGGAGCTGGCGCTGCCCTGGAAGGGTTCGGCCAGGCGCTGAACACGGCGATCCAGGGGCTGAACGAGTCCCAGAGCGCCGCCGACAACGCCTCCGTGTCGCTGGCCGCCGGCGAGCCCGTCGACCTCCACGAGGTCATGCTGGCCCGCGAGACCGCGAGCCTCCACTTCCAGCTGGCTGTCCAGGTCCGCAACAAGCTGATTGAGGCGTACCAGGACGTCATGCGGATGCAGGTCTAGCCCACGCCCCCCGACTCATCTCTACGACCGCTTGAGGACAAACGATGCTGGCAGCACTCCCCGCACCGCGTGACGCCCGAGGCATGTGGCTCAACCTGAGCCGCAACCAGCGCCTCTCGCTCGGGTTCATCGGCATCGCTGCCGTCGTCGTGATCCTGGCGTTCGTCACTCTGTCACGACCGGCCGAGTACCAGGCGGCGTTCACGAACCTGCGTGAAGAAGACGCTGCCGCCATTGTCGCCAAGCTCAAGGAATCGAAGATCCCCTACGAGCTGGCGGACAACGGGACCATCAAGGTGCCTGCCGCGCAAGTGCAGGACGCGAAGCTGATGATCGCCTCGTCTGGGGTGGTCAAGGCCGGCGGAGGCGCCGGCTTCGAGATCTTCGCGCAGCCCCACTTCGGGCTGACGGAGTTCGCCGAGAAGATCAACTATCAGCGCGCACTCGAGGGCGAGCTGGGCCGCAGCATCGGCCGCCTCGAAGCCGTCGAGATGGCGCGCGTGCACCTGACCCTCCCCGAACAGAGCCTCTTCGTCAGCCAGAAGAAGGATCCGACCGCCGCGGCCGTGGTCCAGTTGAAGCAGGGGCGCAAGCTGGACGAGTCCCAGGTGCAGGGCATCGTGCAGCTCATCGCCGGCAGTGTTGAAGGGCTCAAGGCAGAGGGCGTGACGGTCATGGACACGGCCGGCAACGTCCTCTCGATCAAGGGCGCAGACTCCGACCCGACCCGCAAGCAGAACACCCGCCAGGAAGTCCAGCGGCAGCTCGAGCAGCGCCTGACCGACGAGGTCAAGACGATGCTGACGCCGCTCGTCGGCCCAGACAAGGCGGTGGTGCGGGTCAACGCCGATCTTGACTGGGACCAGTACGAGGCGAACAGCGAGACGTTCTCGCCGAACCAGAAGGCCCCCCAGGTCCGCAGCCGCCGCGAGATCTCCGAGAGCGCGGCTCAGGGCACCGCCACCGCTGGCGGTGTCCCGGGCGCTGACCGGAACGTCCCCGGCTACCCGACCCAGGGCGCGGGCCAGGCTGGTAACGCCCAGAACGAGAAGCGCGACGTCACCACCAACTACGAGCTGTCCCGAACTGTCGAGAAGACCACCCGTACCCCCGGTGCGATTCGCCGCCTGAATGTCGCGGTGGCCCTCGACAGCGAGGTCATCGCCGATCCGGCCCAGGCCGACGCGATCAGCCGCCTGGTGGCCACGGCCGCCGGCCTCGACACCAACCGTGGCGATCTCGTCACGCTCACCAGCCTGCCATTCAACGCCGTGGGCGCCGCCAAGCCGGCCGAGCTGGCCGAGCAGGCTCGCCAGCGCGAGATGATGCTCTCCATCGCCCGGATGGTCGCGATGGTCCTCGGCCCGCTGCTGGTGGTCGGCATGATCTGGCTGGCCCTGCGCCGCAGCCGCCCGAAGTCCGAGAAGCCTGAGATCAAGGATGTCGCCCAGAAGAACGGCGCGAAGGTCAACACCGAGCTGACCGCCGAGCAACAGCTGGCCGCCCTGCCCAAGCCTGAGAAGGATCCTGAGCAGCTACGCATCGAGAAGGAGCTGCAGCAGATGGCCAAGCTCGACCCGAAGACCATGGCGACCCTGATCCGCTCCTGGATGGCCGAAGACAAGCTGGGGAATGCAAAGTAGTCATGCGAGGCAAAGAGAAGGCTGCAATCCTGCTGATCGCGCTCGGGCCTGAAGCGAGCGCCAACGTGCTCAAGGAGCTGCGCGAGAACGAGATCGAAGCCCTGACCATGCAGGTGTTCGCCACCGAGCAGATCAAAGAGGACACGCGCAAGTCGGTCCTGAAGGACTGCTATCAGCTCGCTCTCGCACACGGCTACCTGACGAACGGCGGCGCGCAGTACGCCGAGGAGATGCTCGCGAAGGCGCTCGGGTCCGAGAAGGCCTCGGAGATCATGGCCCGCCTGCTCTCGACGGTCCGTCCCAAGCACTTCGACTTCCTCAAGGACACGGACCCCTACCAGCTGGTCAACTTCATCCAGGACGAGCAGCCGCAGGCCATCGCCCTGATCCTCTCGCACCTCCCGCCCGTCGAAGCGGCCAAGATCCTGGCGATCCTCCAGCCCGAGCAGCGGGCCGAGGTCGCCATGCGGATCGCCACGATGGAGCGCACGCCGCCTGAGGTCATCGAGGGCGTGGAGTCCGTCCTGCGCCGCCGCGTCTCCACCATCCTCCAGAGCGACTACTCCACCGCCGGCGGCGTGGAGCACCTGGCCGCCCTGCTGGGCAATGTGGACCGCAGCACCGAGCGTGTCATCCTCGACCACCTGGACAAGAACGCGCCCGAGCTGGCGACCGAAGTCCGCAAGCTCACCTTCACCTTCGACAACCTCATCCAGCTCGACGATCCGTCGATCCAGCGGGTGCTCCGCGAGGTGGACGCCAAGGATCTGGCGATGGCCCTGCGCGGGATCGCCGAGGAGCTGCGCGAGAAGATCTTCAAGAACCTCTCGACGCGGGCCGCCGAGATGCTGCGCGAGGACATGGCCGTCAGCGGCCCGGCCCGCATGCGGCAGGTCGAAGAGGCCCAGCAGCGGATCGTCGCCATCGTCCGACGCCTGGAGGAGTCTGGCGACCTGGTGATCCAGCGAGGCAACGACGATGTCCTGGTCTGATCCCGAGCCTACCGCTGAGCCGCGCCCGGCCTTCCGGGCCGGCCTCAGCCTGGTCAATGCCGCCAACCCGCTCTTCGGACCGGGGCCGGAGTCCCCGGCCGAGCCGACGGTCACCTCGCTCCCCTTCGGGATGGTCGGCGGGGCATCTGGCGGCTCGACGGGCCGCGATGCGGGCGGCCTGGGTGGCCCCATCGGACAGCGGCTGCGTGCGCGCCTCGGCCAGCGGATGGACGAGAGCCTCAAGCTCCTGGAACAGCGCTTCGAGCAGTTCGGCGAGCGCCCCCAGACGGACGATGTGCCGGCCGGCAAGGTCCGCCCGATGGTGTTCTCGACGTTCGGCGGGGAAACCGACCCAAAGTCCGCCACGCCGGCCGAGCCTATCGAGATCCAGCCACCCGAGCCGGAGGTTCCGGCCCCGCCCCCCATCGACTACGAAGCCGTGAAGGCCGCTGCCTGGAACGAAGGGTTCCAGCGTGGATACCAGGAAGGCACGAGCCTCGCCGCCGAAGAGCAGAAGGACACCACCATCCGCCTCGGCGCGCTCCTCCACGACATCGTCGCGGACACCGAGGGCTTCGTGCGGAACCTCGAAAGCGAGATCGTCGACCTTGTGCTCGGCGTCTCCGAGAAGGTCATCGGCCGGGAGGCTCGCCTCGACCCGCAGATCGTGGTCAACGTGGTCCGCTCGGCCCTGAACGAGATCCACGACGCTACTGAAGTCCGTATCCGCGCCCACCCCGACGACGTGGCGATCCTCGATTTGCGCTGGCAGGAGATGCTGCCGCGCCGCGTGGCCGAGCGCAGCGAGCTGCTGGCCGATGAGGCCGTCGAGCGCGGCGGCGTGGTGGTCGAGACCCAGATCGGGTACGTCGACAGCCAGTTGAAGTCCCGTCTCCAGCAAATCGTCAACACCTTCCAGGCTGTCCTGGATGGAGAGCCAGTATGAGCGTCGCCCCGCCCACCCTCAGCTTCGCGCGCTACGAGCGCGCCCTTCGAGATCGCTCGGCCCTGAAGTTCCAGGGCCGCGTCTCCCAGGTCATCGGCCTGTCGATTGAGGTCGAGGGGCTGCGGCTCGCCGTCGGCGATGTCTGCACGATCATGCCGGAGATGGCCGGGCGCCGCCCGGTCCACCAGCCGGACGAGGCGAACAACCGCCGGGCCGGCGGCATCAGCGCCGAGGTCGTCGGGTTCCGCGAGGGCCGGCTGCTGGTCATGCCGTTCTCGGACACGCAGGGTGTGCGCCCGGGCAGCGCCGTGTTTCCGCGCGGCCGGGCCTTCAACGTGCCGGTCGGGCCGTCCCTGCTGGGGCGGGTCATCGACGGGCTGGCCCAGCCGATTGACGGCAAGGGGCCGCTCGGCGCGATCGAGCGCTACCCCGTCACCAACCAGCCGCCCGACCCGCTCTCCCGCCAGCCGATCCGTGAGACGCTCAGCACGGGCGTCCGCGCCATCGACGCCATGCTGACCTGCGGCAAGGGCCAGCGCGTCGGGATCTTCGCAGGGAGCGGCGTGGGCAAGAGCACGGCGCTCGGCATGATGGCCCGTAACGCCCAGACCGACGTCAACGTGATCGCCCTGATCGGCGAGCGCGGTCGTGAGGTCCAGGAGTTCATGGAGCGCGACCTTGGCCCCGAAGGGCTGGCGCGCTCGGTCGTTGTGGTGGCCACCTCGGATCAGCCGGCGTTGCAGCGCATCAAGGCGGCATGGGTCGCCACGGCTATCGCCGAGTACTTCCGCGAGCAGGGTCTCGACGTGACGCTGATGATGGACTCGGTCACCCGGTGGGCGATGGCCCAGCGCGAGATCGGCCTGACGGTCGGCGAGCCGCCCGTGGTCAAGGGCTACCCGCCGAGCGTCTTCGCCCTGATGCCGAAGCTGATGGAGAAGGCGGGTACGTCCCACCGGGGGACGGTCACCGGTTTCTACACCGTGCTGGTGGACGGCGACGACGTGAACGAGCCGATTGCCGACACCGCGCGCGGCATCCTCGACGGCCACATCTGGCTCTCCCGCAAGCTGGCGAACCAGAACCACTACCCCGCCATCGACGTGCTCGGGAGCCTCAGCCGCCTGATGTCCGCCCTGGCCACACCGGAGCATCAGCGGGCCGCCAGCGCCGTCCGCGACATCCTGGCAACCTACCGCGCGTCCGAAGACCTCATCAGCATCGGCGCGTACCAGCCCGGCGCGAACCCGAGCCTGGATCGGGCGGTG
Organism: Chloroflexota bacterium; assembly: GCA_020850535.1. NCBI lineage: Bacteria > Bacillati > Chloroflexota > Chloroflexota bacterium. Next base: position 10,619 of record JADZEM010000078.1, on the reverse strand, counting down.
CAACTGATGCCCCAGGTCAAGGATCTGCTCTGCCAGTCCGCCCACGACGCCACGACCATCGAGGACGCCGTGCAGGGGCTGAACGCCATCTTCGGCACGTTTGGCCCGGGCGCTTCCGCCACCGGCGCGGCAGCCTAGTGACGAGCGTGCGAGGCTAGACGATGGCCGGGTTCACCTTCCGCCTGCAGAACGTCCTGGACTACCGAACCGGGCTGGTGGACCGCGCCCGACAGGAAGTCGCGGCGCTCCAGGCCCGGCTGCACGACGAGGAGACCCGACTGCACAACCTCCAGCGGGCGGAGCGCAACGCCATCCGCCAGCAGGACGTCATGCAGCAGTCGGGGACGCTCGATCTGCCGGAGATCACGCGGCTGCTGGAGTACGCCGAGGTGCTGGCTCGCCAGATCGCCGAGCAGCACGAGGTCATCACGCAGTGCCAGCGGGACGTAGACGTTGCCCAGGCACGTATGGTGGCGCTGGCAAAAGACGCCAAGGCGCTGGAGAAGCTCCGCGAGCGGCAGCTTGAAGAGTACCAACAGGAAGACGTCCGACGAGAGCGCGCCGAGACGAGCGAGCTGGCCTCCGTGCGCCACCAGCGCGCCCAGGCCACGCAACAGGCGGGATCGTAGCGATGCCAAACACCTCCAATCCAAACCTGACGATCCGAAACACCCCGCCCAGCAAGCTGGGCCTGCGCCCGGCCGGTACCCGCCCCAACCCGCCAGCCCAGCGCGGCGCGCAGCAGACGGCCTTCGCGCAGGCGTTGAACGCCGCACAGGGCACCCGTCGTGGAAGCACGGCCGCCCAGGCTGCACTCGCCAATCAGGCCGGTCTGGCGAACAGCCTCGGGTCCGGGCTGCCGCTGGCCCAGAGCCTCGCGAGCGTCCAGATGTTGAACCAGCGGACGCCGGCCACCCCGGCTGCGCCGGCTGCCGCGCCTGCCCGCCCGACACTGGATCTGCCCGGCGGCTTCGGCGCGATGGTCGATCAGGCGGCCCAGAAGTACGGCGTCGATCCGGCGCTCATCGCCGCTGTGATGAAGACCGAATCGAACTTCAATCCTGACGCCGTCTCGCGGGCCGGCGCGCGCGGGCTGATGCAGCTGATGCCCGGCACGGCGCGCGGCCTCGGCGTCACCGACCCGAGCGATCCGCTCCAGGCCGTGATGGGCGGCGCGAAGCTGCTCGGGCAGCTGCTGGACAAGTACAAGGGCAACACCGAGCTGGCCCTGGCGGCCTACAACGCTGGCAGCGGCGCGGTGGACAAGTTCGGCGGCATCCCTCCGTATGACGAGACGCGCAAGTACGTGCCGCTGGTGATGGGCGCGTACGAGGGTTTCCGCCAGCAGATGAAGACGCCGGCCACGTCGGCCGCCGGGAGGTAACCCATGCAGATCAACGACACCCGCACCGACCGGCTCATCAAGTCCGCGCTCGAAGGGCTGACGGCCCGCCAGCGGACCATCGCCGACAATGTGGCGAACGTCGATACGCCCGAGTTCAAGGCGACCCACGTCACCTTCGAGACGCAGCTCAAGCAGGCTATCGGCACGGTGGACAACCCGCTGCCGATGTTCAAGGTGGCGAACGCCGTCGAGGGGCCGGGGGCCGTCCCGGAGCGGATCAGGCCGCAGGCGCAGATCGAGTCCGACACGGGCCGCCGCAACGACGGCAACAACGTGGACATCGACGCCGAGATGCTCGAGCTGACGGACACCAACACGCGGTTCAACGCGCTGATCCAGGTGATGAGCAACAAGCTGTCCGGGCTGCGGTACGTGATCAACGACGGCAAGCGGTAGCCGAGCAGGCGGCAGAGCATGCAGGCGGTAGAGCATGAGTGAGAGCGACGGCCAGAACACGATCAGCACCAGTGCGCCGCGCCTTGGCGAGATCGGCCGGGCCGTCGCGCGGAACGTTCGCAGCCTGCCCGACACGATGGGTCTGCCCAGCTTCGCCAGCAGCCTGGCCGAGGCCACACAGGCCCGCGCAGCGGCCGCGCCCGGAGGCGTTGCTCCGTCCGTGGCGCCGGCCGGTCTCGGAGGGCCGGCCTCGCCCGACGAGGCTGGCCCGCTGATGCTGATGGCCTCGGCGCAGGCCACAGGCGTGCAGGCGTACCCCACCACCCAGCCCGGCGCGCCCACGACCCAGCCCGGCGCGCCCACGACCCAGCCCGGCGCCCCCACCACCCAGCCGGGCATGCCCACGACGCAGCCCGGCGCGCCTGTCGGCCAGCCCGCCTCCGCGCCGATCACCGGAGCTGGCACCCGCAAGGATCCGCTGGTGCTCCCCTACGGCGCATCCGCGGCCGACATCGACGCCGCTGAGGCTGCACTGGCCGCCGCGCGCGGCGTGACGCCGACCGCCGAGCTGAAGCCGCTCTCCCTCAAGGAGTATCCGAAGCCTGAGAAGTCGGACCGCAACGGCGTGCTGAGCTGGACGTCCTCGACGCCGCCGACCGGCCGCGAGCTGGACCGCTTCGTGGACGAGGCCCGCAACCGGAAGGCTGGCTGGGCCACCTTCGAGGTCGATCCCGGCAACGTCGAGCAGTACGATGAGCTGGTCGAGCGGCTCACCGAGGCCGGCATCCAGCCGATTGCCCGCGTGCAGGATCACTATGGTGACCTGCTGGCCGACGACGTTCGGGCGCTGGTCAAGGATCTGCGGCAGCAGGGTGTCCGCTACTTCGAGCTGTTCGACGGCGGCAACGTCAATGCTGACACGCCAGATGACCATGTGGATGTGCGCGACTACGCCGAGCGTTGGCTGGTGGCCGCCCAGGCGGTCGTCGAGAGTGGCGGCCTGCCGGGCATCGGCGCGCTCTCGCCCAGCGGCGACTACGACGACCGTGGTTTCATGCGGCAGGTGCTGAACGCCGTCAAGGAACGCGGCGGCACGGATGTGCTCGGGCAGTCATGGCTGGCGCTGCGTGGCGCGACGCCCGGCAAGGCGGCCTCCACTACGGATGTCGAAGGTCTGGCCGAGCGCGCCGAGTGGTTCGACCGGATCAGCCGCCACGCGCTCGGCCGGAGCCTGCCGATCCTGGCGACGCTCGATCCCGCTGGTGGCGCGGAGCGTCTCGCCGACGATCCTGGCAGTGCCAGCGCCAACAACGCCGCCGACAAGTCCGAGCAGACGCTCAAGGACGTGCGCCGCAAGCTGCCGGCCCTGTTCGGCGTCAACCGGGGAACGGTCGCCCCCGCGCCATAGGGCTCGCGCCCGACGATGCAGGGCCATTGCGTGATGGCGGCAACGTGCAGCATCGCGGGGGAGGATTCGCGGAAACACGTGCACGTCTTGATGTCATCCTGAGCTTGCGAAGGACCTCACCCGCTGACGCGACGGTTGAACGTCAGGGGGTGAGGTCCTTCGTTTCGCTCGCCAGCTCGCTTCACTCGGGATGACATGGGGGTTGTGCTCGGCGCTCTGCATCGGCGGTCTGTCACACAGTGAATGCTGGCTGAGACGCAATCCGTATGGGGTCGGGTGTGACAAGCGCCCGTGTCGGCGCGAGAGGATGGCTGGCCGGGGGCGCGCCTGCTATCCTCCCTCACAACCCGGTCGATCGCAACGAGGGGAGTCGCCCGATGGCCACTGAGCTCATGACCGCTCATCGTGCTCCGTCTGCCGCGCGCCGCATGGCCGATGCCGCCAACCGCTTCCTTGCCGCGCTCTCGAACGAGCAGCGCGCCACCGCGACGTTCCCCTTCGAGGGCGACGAGCGCTACCTCTGGCACTACACGCCCGTCGCGCGGAACGGCCTGCTGATCAAGCACATGACGGCGAAGCAGCGCGCCCTCGGGATGGAGCTGCTGGCGACGGGCCTCTCCGAGCGCGGCGCCAGCCAGGTGCGCCAGATCATGGATCTGGAGCCGACCCTCCGCGAGCATGAGAAGCTCGACCGGATGGAGGAGCGCTGGGACCGCTCGTCCGAGCTGTACTACTTCTCGGTCTTCGGGCAGCCGGGCGGCGCCGATCCGTGGGGCTGGCGCGTCGGCGGGCACCACGTCGGGCTGCACTTCTCCGTCGTAGACAACGAGCTGATCGCCTCGCTGCCGCTGTTCTTCGGCGCGAACCCCGCCGAGATCCAGTACGGGCCGGAGAAGGGCCTGCGGACGCTGCCTGAGGAAGAGGATCTGGCGCGCGAGCTGGTGCAGAGCCTGGACGCCGACCAGCGCGCCGCCGCCATCGTCGCGGCGGTGGCCCCGGCCGACATCCTGACGGTCAACGGCCGGACGGTCACGCCAGGGGTGATGCCGTCCGGTCTGGCGCTCTCGCAGCTACGGGGCGGCCAGCGCGATCTGCTGGTCCGGCTGATCCGCCACTACGTCTCGCGGGCGGCCGACGACCTGGCCGGCAACGAGTGGGCGCGCATCGAGTCGGCTGGCCTGGATGATGTCACGTTCGCCTGGGCCGGCCCGACCGAGCGCAAGCGGGGCAACGGCCACTACTACAACGTGAAGGGCTCGACCTTCATGCTGGAGTACGACAACACCCAGAACGACTCGAACCACATCCACTCGGTGTGGCGCGACTTCACCAATGACTGGGGCGAGGATCTGCTGGCCAGCCACCTGCGGGCGCACCACCGGTAGGCTCCCCGGCCCTCCGCACGGAGGGCCGCGTATTCCGCCCTGGCGAGTCACGCGCGGCCTCTCATTCGTCATCCCGACTCCATTCGGCAAGCTCGCTACGGTCGGGATGACGAGGTGGGATGCAGCGCTCGGGTCAGTCGGGGTGAGGGGCGTCGCGGGGAATCTCGGCGCTACGCCTCGTCGGGGATCTGCGACAGTTGCGCCAGCCACGCTGCCGACTCGCCGTCGCTGGGTGCGCGGTAGTCGCCGCGCGGCGAGAGCGAGCCGCCCGACCCGACCTTTGGCCCGTTCGGGATGCACGAGCGCTTGAACTGGCTCAACTGGAAGAAGCGCCAGAGGAACGTGTTCAGGTGCTGCTTGATCTCGGCCAGCGTGTACTGCCGTTTGCGCTCCTCGGGGAGGCCGGGCCACGTTCCCAGGGCGCGGTCGCGCCAGGCGCAGTAGGCCAGGAATGCCACCTTCGGCGGGGCGTACCCGAAACGCAGGGTGTAGTACAGGCTGAAGTCGTGCAGCTCGTAGGGGCCGAGCTTCGCCTCGGTGGACTGCGACGGCTGCGACGCGCCGAGATCCTCGGCGCCGGTGTGCGGGATCAGCTCCGGGCTGATCTCCGTCTCCAGCACGTCCACCAGCGTCCGGCTGGCCGCTTCGCCCAGCTCGCCGACCTCGGCCACCCAGCGGATGATGTGCTGGATCAGCGTCTTCGGCACGGAGGCGTTGACGGCGTAGTGCGACATGTGGTCGCCGACGCCGTAGGTGCACCAGCCGAGGGCCAGCTCGCTGAGGTCGCCGGTCCCGACCACCAGCCCGTTGTGGAAGTTGGCGAGGCGGAACAGGTGGCTGGTCCGCTCGCCGGCCTGCACATTCTCGAAGGTCACGTCGTAGACCGGCTGGCCGTCCACGAACGGATGCCCGATGTCGCGGAGCATCTGGAGGCAGCTCGGGCGGATGTCCAGCTCCTGGGCCGTGCAGCCGATGGCCTGCATCAGCCGGTGGGCCTGCGCCAGGGTGCGGTCGCTGGTGGCGAAGCCGGGCATGGTGTAGGCCATGATGTTGCTGCGCGGCAGCCCGAGCTGATCCATGGCCTGGGCGCAGACCAGCAGGGCGTGCGTCGAATCGAGCCCGCCCGAGACGCCGATGATCGCCTTCTCGAGGTGGGCGAACTTGAGGCGCTTGGCGAGGCCCTGCACCTGGATGTGGAAGACCTCGGAGCTGCGAGCATCACGGGTGCGCGGGTCAGATGGGACATAGGGGAAGCGCTGGTACTGGCGCGTTGGCAGCAGCCGCTCGTCCGAGGGCAGGTCGATGGAGAACGTTACCCGCTCGAACGGCTCGCCGGACGCGGCGGCGATGCGGGCACTCTGGCCGAAGCTGCCCTGGCGCATCCGCTCCTGCGAGAGTCGCTCCAGGTCGATCTCGCTGGTCAGGAGCCGCGGGGTCTGGCTGAACCGCTCGGACTCGGCCAGGATGTTGCCGTTCTCGGCGATCAGGGCGTGGCCGTCCCAGGCCAGGTCAGTGGTCGATTCGCCGGGGCCGGCCGCCGAGTAAAGGTAGGCCGAGAGGCAGCGCGCGGACTGCCCGCCTACCAGCTCGCGGCGGAACTCGGCCTTGCCGATGGTGAACGGCGAGGCCGAGAGGTTCAGCAGGACCGTCGCGCCCTCCATCGCCGCGTACGATGACGGCGGGATCGGCACCCAGACGTCCTCACAGATCTCGACGTGGATGTTGAGCAGCGGCTGCTCCTCGCACTGGAAGAGGACGCGGCTGCCGAACGGGATGTCCTGCTGTCCGAGCAGATCGACGGTGTCGAAGGTCGCCGCCTCGCCGGCCACGAACTGGCGGGCCTCGTAGAACTCACGGTAGTTCGGGAGGTACATCTTCGGGACGATGCCGAGGATCCGCCCGCGCGAGACGACGGCGGCGCAGTTGAACAGCAGGTGCCCGAGGTGGAGCGGCAGACCGACTACCGCGACAAGCTGAAGCTCGCGCGAGGCCTCGACGACGCTGGCGAGCCCGTCCAGGCAGCCGTCGAGCAGCGCCCGCTGGTGGAAGAGGTCGTCGCAGGAGTAGGCGGAGATCCCCAGCTCGGGGAACAGGACGACGACAGCCCGCTCGTCGGCGGCCTTCCGCATGAACTCGACGGTCCGCGCGGCGTTGAAGGCCGGGTCTGCGACCCGCACCTCGGGGATCGCGACCGCGACGCGGACGAGATCATGACGGTAGAGGTTGAAGAACGACGTGCCAGCCGGCATGAGGTGTCACTCCCGAACGTCGACCCTGAGGATCCTGGCACCGATAGGATCGCACAGTGAGTGCCTCGGAGGCCGGCAACCTCGCTGGGAGCGTCGCGCTCCCAGGGGGGTCAGTCCAGGATGACGGCGTCCTTCGCGTGGCCGCCGCCGGCCATCGGCTTCTTGCCGCGCTTCAGCCAGAGCGCCGGCAGCAGCCCGCACAGCGACACGAGCGTCGCCAGGTAGAAGCAGTCGTCGAAGCTCTGGATCGTCGCAAGGACGGCCACCTGCTTGATCAGCGCCGACAGCCCGGCCGCCTGCGCCGCCGCCAGCGAGAGGCCCCGCTCCAGCATCGCCGTCTGGACCGCGTTCAGCAGCCCGACCGCCGCCACGTTGGTCGCGTTCACGTTCTGCGCCAGCAGCGCCTGGTGGAACTGCTGCCGGTTGAGCAGAATCGTGGCGAAGATGCCGGTGCTGAACGCCCCGAACAACTGCCGCAGCACGTTCGAGAGCGCGCTGGCCCGCGAGATCTGGTGCGGCGGGATCGTGTCCATCGAGACGGTCGTGACGGGCATCATCATCAGGCCCATCGCGAGGCCGCGCATCAGCAGAATCCAGCGGATCGTGCTGTCCGGCGTGCCGACATCCAGATCGGTCAGCAGCCACGTCGCGAAGGCCAGCAGCAGCAGGCCCGGGATGACCACCAGCTTCGGGCCGAAGCGGTCCAGCAGCTTGCCGGAGATCGGCATCATCACGGCGGCGGCCAGCGCCTGGGGCAGCAGCAGCAGGCCCGTCTCCAACGCCCCCAGCCCGCGCACGTTCTGCAAGAACAGCGGCAGCAGCAGCAGCGACGAGTACATGGCGATGGTCGCCACGAAGTTGACGAGCGTCGCCACGAAGAACGTGCGGTCCTTGAGCACGGTCAGGTCGAGCAGCGGCTGCTCCTGCGCCAGCTCCACCACGATCCAGCAGGGGAAGGCTGCTGCCGCCGTCAGCAGGAGCGTCACGACGTACGGGTCGGTCCAGCCATCGTCGGGGACGCGCTCCAGGGCGAGCATCGCCGAGGCGAACGCGATGGACGAGAGGATGAATCCGACGTAGTCGAAGCGGGTGCCGGCGCGGGTCGGCGTCTCGCGGAGGATGACCATGCCGGCCAGCACCGCCAGCGCCCCGATGGGCACGTTGAGGGTGAAGATCGGCCGCCAGTCCACGTACTCGACGAGGTAGCCGCCGAGCGTCGGGCCGATGACCGGCGCGATCAGCAGCGGCAGCCCGAAGACGCCCATGATGGTGCCGCGCTGGTTGGCCGGGGCCACCTGGAACAGGATGCTCATCCCCAGCGGCATCAGCATGCCGCCGCCGAGGCCCTGGATCACCCGGAAGACGATCAGCCCCTCGATGTTCGGCGCGAGGCCACACAGCGCCGAGCCGAGCGTGAACAGGATGACCGTCGCCATGTAGGTGCGCTTGGCCCCGAACGTGTCCGAGAGGTAGCCGGTCGCTGGCATCACCACGGCCAGCGCCAGCATGTACCCCGTCAGCACCAGCTGGCCTTCGTTCACATCGCTCTGGAAGACCTGGATGATGCGCGGCAGCGCCACGTTGACGATGGTCGTGTCGAGCACGACCATGAACGAGCCGAGCACGATGACGATGAGCGCCTGCCAGTGGTAGGGGATCGCGGCCAGACGGGCCAGGAAGGCGTGCCGAGCGCCAGCGCCGCCGATGGGCTGTGCGAGGGTCGCCATGCGTCTACGGCTGCCAGGGGAGCGGGAAGCTGCTGGCCGGCTCCCGCACGTGGATGCGGACCTCGACGGACGTGCCGAGCGGCAGGACGGTGCCGCCGGCGTCCACGGCGATCTTCACCGGGACGTACTGCGTCACCTTGGTGAAGTTGCCGGAGGCGTTGTTCGAGGGGAGCAGCGAGAACGTCGCCGCGCTGGCTGGCGTGATCGCTTCGACGCGCCCGGCGAAGTCGCGGTTGAGGGCGTCGACGTGGATATCCACGGCCTGCCCGAGCGCCAGCTTCCAGGCGCTCGACTCCTCGACGTTCGCCTTGACCCAGACCTGGGCCGGATCGATCAGCGCGTAGATCGGCTGGCCGGCCGCCACCGTGCCGCCGACGTACCCCATGCGCGCCGCCACGATGCCCGTCAGCGGCGCATAGACCGAGACCAGCGAGTCGGTGGTGCCGGTCACGCCGAGCTTCGGCCCCGTCCCCTGGGCCGTGGTGCCGATATCCTGCGGCATCGCCACGACGGCGATCTCCTGGCCGGCCTGGACCGTCCGCCCGACGTCCACCTTCGCCGTGACGATCCGCCCGGCGTTCAGCGAGCCGACCTGCACCAGGTCGCCCGTGACCGAGGCGTTGTCCGTCGAGATGAAGTAGGTCGCGTCGTACCAGTAGCGGTAGCCAAGGACGCCGCCGACCACCAGGATGACCAGGACGATGGGGAAGAGCAGCAGGAGCCGCTTGCGCCTGGAGCCAGAGCGCCTGACAGGCTCGTGGACCGTGACGGCTGCGGGAGCGGGGCGGGTGTGACCGTTGGCAGCAGGCGCGGGCGCAGTCTGTGATGGCGCGGCGGTTGCGTGGGCCGGTGCGCCGTCACCTGAAACAGCCACTGGCGCAGAAGCCGTGAGCGTCGGTGCGTCGCCAGCAGGAGCCGCCGAGTCGGTCGGGCCGCTGCTGGCCGGCGCCGAGGCCTCGGCAGGGCCGTCGCCAGCCAGAGTCGGCGTCTCCGGGGCTGCTTGCGCGTCGGGCGTGGCCGATGGGCCACTCGTCGATGTCGTCATCCGCTTACCACCCCCACCACGCGCGTCTTGTCATCTCCATCAGGCAACACCGTCAGACAGCCGCAGCATCAGGCAGACTCCAGACCGCGCTGGAGCGCCCGCAGCCCGTCCACCAATGCCGCCCGCTCGTCCGGATCGCTGCGGGCCAGCAGCGCCGCGATGCCGCCCACCGCCTCGGCCTTCAGGGCCTGGTAGACGGCCTGCCCGTCCGGCGTCAGCCGCAGCACCACGGCCCGTCGGTCGTCGGGGAGGCCGCGCACCCGCTCGATCAGGCCGCGCCGCTCGAGCGTGTCAGCGGTCACGGTCAGCGTTGCGCCGCCCACTTCCAGTAAGTCGGCCAGCTCACCGCACCGGTAGTCACGCTCGTTGAGCCGGCTGAGTACCTTGAACTGGGCCAGTGTCATGCCGTCAGCATGGGGCGCGGCGCGCATGGCGTCGATGGTGGTGCGGATCAACCGGGGCATCAGCTCGATCAGCAGCGCGGCGGCGTCCTCAGCACGCACGTCGCCATCGCCGCCCCCCAGGCCGACCGTGCCAGGATGTCCCACGCCGACGCTCACCGTACCCCTCACGCCCCCGAACGCGCACCAGCCGCCGCGGCCGGTCGTTCGCCCTACAGGTATTTCGCCCTACGAAGGATAGCACGGGAAGAGTGGTCGCGATGGTGGGTTGTCAGGCGTCCGCGGTGCGGCTGACCGCTCCCTTGTGCGCGTCTGTGCACTGAACGGGCAGTGGAGATACCCAGGCTGGCGTGTGGACGCAGGGCGATTGCATGTTCATTGGTGTCCCCGAAGCATCATGGAACGGGCGGTCGGGGGTTTCAAGCCCCGACGCGGCGGCACGACGACATCAACATGCAATCGTCCTGGCGCTGCCCTCAGGGCGATTGCATGACGAGCACGTCCTGCGACCTCGTCGGGGACTGAAGTCCCCGCCTACAGTCATTCCGTCGCTGCGCGACGGAGACCGGGAACAGCCGTCGTCCGGTGAGACTGGAGCGTCGC
>JADZEM010000077.1 GCA_020850535.1 Chloroflexota bacterium | reverse complement strand
GCGGAACGCCGACGAGCAAACGCTCTCCTGGCCGTCATAGGCGCAGGTCGTCAGCGATCCAGACGGTACTGCACGATGCCGCCGTCCTCGACGCGCTTCACCTCGGGGTGGTCTTCGGCCAGCAGCTCCAGGTGCGCGGCCAACATCCCCACCGCGTTGCGCCGCAGGTACGGGTGGAGCGATGCCCAGTTGCGGCGACCGGGCCTGGACCAGACCTGTGCCGCCAGCGCGTAGGCGGTCTGCGGCGTGGGCGTGAGGCGGGCCAACGCCTGCTCGCGGCGATCGGCATGGCGCGAGGCGATATCGTGAATCCGGCCTCGGAAGTCCTCGATGCGCGGGCCGTGCCCCGGCAGCACCGTGTCAAGCTCGGCGTCGGCGAGTCGACGTAATGAGCCGAGATAGCCCGGCAGCGGGTTCTCCTTCAGCAGCGGGTGCAGCCCGACGTTCGGCGTCACGATCTCCAGGATATGGTCGCCCGTCAGCAGGATGCGCTGGCGCCCGTCGTAGAGGCAGAGGTGTCCAGGGGTGTGGCCGGGGATCCAGAGCGCCTCGAAGCGATACGGACCGGCCGCGAACACTTCGCCGCCAGCAAGCTGCGCGTCAGGGTGGAGCAAGATGTCGCGGCGGTCGCCACGCTCGCTGGTGGCAGCCGTCTCCAGCAGGGTCGTGATGTCTTCCCGCGGGTAGCCCTGGCGCTGCATCCAGGTCACGAGGTCACGACGGTCGTCATCGCTGCCGTTGGGGTAGCCGACGAAGCGGACCTCGGCGGCGTGGCAGACGATCCGTGCACCGGCCAGCCCGGCCACGCGCCGGGCCTGCCCAGCGTGATCGCCGTGGCCGTGGCTGAGCAGGATCGTGTGGATGGCGTCGAAGGGGACGCCGAGGCTGTCGAGGTGCGCGCGCATCGCCGCCACGCACTCCTCGACGTCGGCACCGCTGTCAAAAAGCAGGAAACCATCAGCGTCACGGATCAGATAGGCGTTTGCGCCGCCCAGCGAGTGCCGGTGGATCGGCAACGGCAGCCGCCAGAGGCCTGGCGCAAGCTCCTCGGGCGGGATCGTGTAGTCGGTGGGAGAACGGTCAGTCATTCGGCGTCAGTCATCAGTCGTCAGCTTTCAGGAGTCGGTAATCAGGAGTCAGCAGTCAGGCGTCGGCGGCCGGCGCTTTCCGGGCCAGGAAGTCCTTGAACCCGTCGGCGATCGCGCTCGGCCGGTGCGTGGTGGCCAGGGCGGTCCGCTCGGCCTCGTACATCTCGTGCCAGGCCCGCCCGAGATCCTCGATCAGCAGCAGCTTGATGCCCTGCACCATCTCCGGGGTGTTCGCGGCGATCTGCCGTCCCATCTCGATGGCTGCGTCCAGCAGCTGCTCGCTCGGCACGATCTTGTTGAGCAGCCCCATCTGGAGCGCTTCGTCGGCCGTCACGACGCGGCCGGTGTAGAGCAGCTCTTTCGCCTTCGCCCAGCCGACCACGATGGGCAGGCTCCAGGTCGAGTTGATTCGCCCGTAGGTGGCGGCCAGGAAGCGGAAGCTGGAACGCTCGCAGCCGATCCGCAGATCGAGCGAGCTGGAGAGCAGCGCCGCGCCGCCATAGGCCAGCCCGTTGATTGCGCCGATGGTCGGCTTCTTGAAGGTCGCCAGGCGCCAGGTGAAGCCGGCGCGCCGCTGCTGGCGCTCGGCCAGCTCCTCGGGCGACAGGCCAGCCATCTCGTGGATGTCCGCGCCCGCCGAGAACGCCTTCGGGCCGGCCCCGGTGATGACCACGCAGCGCACGTCGTCGTCCGCCTCGAACTGGGTCAACACGGCGTCCAGCTCGCAGGCGAGCGGATAGCTGAGCGCGTTGAGCTTGGACGGCCGGTTCAGCGTGATGACGCCGACGCCGCCGTCTACCTTCTCCACCAGGATGTTCTCGTAGGCCGTCGTCGCCACGATGCCGCGTCCCTCCCATGCCCGCCTGCCCAGGTCCGTGCCCGGGTCGTCGCGGCAGACAGGGTAGCACTCCGTGGGGGCATGGCTACAATCAGACAGAAGACCGGCAGACAGACGACCGGCCCGTGACCGTCAGGAGCCTGATGTCCCACATCTCGCGCGGCGCCATCTTGCCCGGCGCATCCGCCGAGCGCATCGTCGCGGCCGTCGAGGTCAACTGGCGGGCGAGCGTCAGCGCGTTCGGTCTCGCGCCGTCGGTGTCGATCCGCGACGACCGCGAGCTGTTCTGGTTCCTGACGGGATTGCCGGATCCTGCCTTCAACTCGATCATGTACGCCAACCTTCCGGTGGGCCGGATCGAGGCTGCCGTGGCAGAGCTGGGCCGGCTCCGAGCGGCGCACCGCGTCCCGATGAACTGGCTCGTCGGGCCGGCCTCGCGGCCCCTCGACTTGCCCCGCCGACTGCGCGCACAGGGGCTGGCCCACCTGACGGACCTGACGCCGATGACGAGCACGCTGGCGGCCCCCCTGCCCGAGGCCGAGCGGGTGCCGAGACTGACCATCGAGCGTGTCGCCGACAGCGGCGCGCTGACGGAATGGATCGAGACCGAGCGCCAGGGGTTCGAGAGCGAGCCGGCCGTGGGAGCGGGACTGGCGCGGCTGCGGCAGGCGATGGGCCTGGGACCACGTTTGCCGATGCGCTACTTCCTGGGGCGGATCGATGGCGAGCCGGTCGCCACGGCGTCGCTGCTGCTGGCAGGCGGCATCGCCGGCATCTACGACGTCTCGACAGCGCCGGACGCACGTCGCCGGGGTATCGGCAGCGCCATGACGACAGCCATGCTGCAAGAAGCGGCGGCCCTGGGCTACGGCGTGGCGTTCCTCCAGCCCTCCGAGATGGGCGAGCGGCTGTATCGCCGGCTCGGGTTTGCCGTGTGCTGCGTGTGCGGCGTCTACGGGTGACCTGGCTCTGCCCCTGCTGCCGTGCGCGGCGTCTACGGGTAGCCTGGCCCGACTCCTACCAACGTAGGTTGACGTTATATGCACATCAGATTGCGTCAGAATGCTGACCGTTCGTTCCTGGTGTGCATGTCAGGGGCATATTCTCATCCATTCGTCGTACTATAGGCGAGAAATCGAGAGGCGAACGGTGGGGCACGTCGCTGTTCGCGCGGGGGACAGGTCGAAGATGAAGAGGTGGTCAGGGCACCGGGTCGCCATGCTCGTGCTGGTGGCCCTCCTGCTAGCCGTGCAGCCGGCGGCGCTCCTGGCGCAAGCTCAGGATGGCGCCCCGACGTTCGTGGTGGCGGGAGTCGCGGGGGCGACACTGCGTGCCGAGCCGAACGGCGCAAGCACGGCGCTCGCGGTCGTGCCGGCCGGGGCATCGGTGACGCTCGCCGGTCCGGACGTGGTGTCCAACGGAACCGCCTGGCGGCAGGTCCGCACGGCTGAGGGCCTCGTCGGCTTCCTGCCAGTCGGCTTCCTGATCCAAACCAGCGGTGAGCCGGTGGTTGCGGCGCCCATCGTGGCGGCGACGGCTACGCCCGCCCAGACGACCGCCGCGGTGGCCCCCGGCCAGACGATCGCCGCGACCAGCAACAGCCAGCAGGCTCCGAGCAGCGCCGTTGACGGCGGCCGCTCCGGCGCTGGCACGCGCGGCCCCGACCCGACGCCCATTCCGACCGCCCAGCCCCTGCCGCCAACCACCCGCACGACGGTCGAGCGGCGACGCGGCCAGGACGTGGCGATCACCCGGCACCAGACAGAGCGCGCGCCGGATGGCCGCGAGATGGGGGCCGGGCGCATCGTGGTGAAGTTCCAGCCGGGCGCAGCGGCCTCGGTGCGGACGGACAGCCACCGCGCGGCCGGCGCCGCGACCACCGAGAGCACGGGCCTGCCAGACACGCTGGTGGCGAACGTCCCGGTCGGCACGGTGGCCCAGGCGTTGGCGGCGTACCGCGCCCGGCCAGATGTCGCCTGGGCCGAGCCGGACTATGTGCGGCGCAAGACCATCACGCAGCCAAACGATCCGAACCTGGTCTCCGACCAGTGGAACGTGTTCAAGGTCGGCGCGCCCCTGGCCTGGGATCTGATGCAGGGCGACACCGCGCCGAAGGTCGCCATCCTTGATTGCGGCGTCTTCACCGAGTCGTCGAACGTGATTGGGCCGGACGGCCAGCGCGGCCACCCGGACCTGCGTGGGAAGGTCGCCCTCGAACAGAACTTCGCCGGCACGGTGGACGTGGACGACTGGTGCGATCACGGCACGATGATGGCGGGCATCGCCGGGGCCAAGACGAACAACAGCATCGGCATCGCGGGCGTCGGCTTCAACGTCAAGCTGCTCAACGGCAAAGTGTTGGACGACGATGGCTCCGGCTTTGATTCCTGGGTGGCAAACGGGATCGTCTGGGCCACGGACAATGGCGCGGGCGTCATCAGCATGAGCCTCGGCGGCGACGGCGGCTGCAACTCGACGCTCCAGACGGCGATCAACTACGCCTGGACGCGCGGCGTCATCATCGTGGCGGCGGCCGGCAACGGCGGCGATGACGGCGTCGGCGACCCGTTGCCCGAAGCGCCCGGCAGTTGCGCGAACGTGGTGGCGGTCGGCGCAATCGACAAGAACGATCAGCGGGCGTCGTTCTCGAACTACAACGCCAACACGTCAGCCGGAGCGGTGGTTCCGGTCGCTGCGCCTGGCGTCGGGATCTTCTCGACGGGCTCGTACAGCCCGTTCTACTACTCGGTGGACGGCACCTCGCCCGCAACGCCACACGTCGCGGCGGTCGCGGCGCTGGTCAAGGGACGGTACCCGGGCGAGTCGAACGCGCAGATCGTCAATCGGCTGATCGCGTCCGCGGACCCGATCACCGGCACCGGCTCCTTCTGGACGAATGGTCGGATCGATGCGGCGGCGGCCCTCGCGGGCGTCACCTGCTCGCCCCGACCGAAGGTGACGATCGCCTCCACGCCCAAGGGGTCGTACCTGGAAGTGACGGTGACGACCAGTGGCCTGGGGAACGGCGTACGGTACATCCAGGTGGGCGGCTCGGCCGGCGTGATGTCGAACGCCACGCTGATCTTCCCTGGCTCGCTCGCCGGCACGAGTAACGTGACGCCGCAGTCCTGGAACGGTACGACGGCCTACGTACCATCTGCGCCGAGCAGCACCGTGACATTCAACATCTCGCGTCAGTCGGCAGGCACGCCAACCACGGTGCAGGTCAAGGTGCAGGATATGTGCGGCACCTGGACAACGCTGGTCGGCGGCGGCTCCGGCGCAGGATTCTAGCGGTCGGGGTCGAGGGGCGTGGATCGCAGGTCTTGGCGGAGCCTCCGCCACGACCTGCGATCCACGCCCCTCGACCCACGATCCTTCGTCTACCGGTCTGCGAGCTGACGGCGGAACGACAGGTCGCGGCGCAGCTTCCGCATCGCCTCGGCTTCGAGCTGGCGGGCGCGCTCACGGCTGATGCCGAGCTCCTTGCCGACCTCGGCCAGCGTCCGCTCGCGGTTGTCGCCCAGGCCGTAGCGGAGCCGCAGCACTTCGGCCTCGCGCGGGGTCAGCCGCTCGGCCAGGGAGCGGTCAAGCGCCTGCCCGAAGACCGCCTCCTCCGCCTCCTCAGACGGGCTGCGGCTGAAGTCGTCAGCCACGATGTCAGCCAGGGTTGAGTCACCCTCGTCGCTGATGCTCGTCTCCAGGGAGATCGGCACCCGAGCGGCGGCGAACGCCTCTTCGACACGCGTGGCGCTGATGCCAAGCTGCGCCCCGATCTCGGCGGGCGTGGGCTGCCGGCCGAGATCGCGCTCCAGCTCACGGGCGACGTTGTAGAGCTTCGTCAGCTGCTCCACGACGTGGACCGGCAGGCGGATGGTCC
The DNA here is from genome assembly GCA_020850535.1 of Chloroflexota bacterium. NCBI lineage: Bacteria > Bacillati > Chloroflexota > Chloroflexota bacterium. The sequence continues at coordinate 32,607 of JADZEM010000077.1, read as the reverse complement.
GGCTCTGCTCGGCCACCGCCCGGCTGACGGCCTGCCGGATCCACCAGTAGGCGTAGGTCGAGAAGCGGAAGCCGCGCCGCCAGTCGAACTTGTCCACGCCGCGCTGGAGCCCGATGTTCCCTTCCTGCACGAGATCCAGGAAGGAGAGGCCGCGCCCGAGGTACTTGCGGGCCACCGAGACCACCAGCCTGAGGTTTGACTCGATCAGTCGGCGGCGGGCTTCCTCCCCACGCGCCAGGTCATCTTCGAGCCGCTCGCGCTCGGCGGCGGCGTCAACGCCATGGTCGAGCTGCGCCCGCGCGGCCTTGCCGGCCTCAAGCTCCTTGGCGAGCGCCACCTCTTCCTCGGCCGTCAACAGGCGAGCGCGGCTGATCTCACGGAGGTACAGCGAGGCCGGGCCGCCCGCCATCAACTCGTCGGTGGCCGCTTCCTCATCGCGCTGGCCGGGCATGAAGGCGTGTGCGCCTTCGTCGGCCAGCGTACCCAGGTCGGCCCAGGGATCGCCGGATCCCCGATCGTCGATCAGGTCGATACCGGCCTCGCGGCTGACGTGGCGGGCCTCGTCGGCGTCCACCGGCGAGCCAGATGCCAACTCCATGATCTCGTGCAGCGTGATCCAGCCACGCTCGCGGGCCATGGCCAGGTAGGCATGGTTGCGCGCCGCGTCCTCCGCCGAATGGTGGCGGCAGGCATCCGTGGCGGCCGGATCGGAAGGTAGAAACTGCGTCGTCAGGTTATCACGCATGCTGCTTGCCCCCTTCGATACTGGCCTACAAGAACCGTGCCCATGCGAACGCGGGTCGTGGGTCGTGGGGCGTGGGGCGTGGGGCGTGGGGCGTGGGGCGTGGGAATGGTTGAGTGAAAGCATGCGAGTTCCAGTTGTCATCCTGAGCGCAGCGAAGGACCTCACCCGCTGACGCGAACGTTGACGGTCAGCGGGTGACGCGAACGTTGACGGTCGGCGGGTGACGCGAACGTTGACGGTCGGCGGGTGACGCGAACGTTGACGGTCAGCGGGTGAGATCCTTCGCTGCGCTCAGGATGACATGGGGAGTTGCGTGATTGCCACGGCACAGCGACCCACATAAGCCGGCATGCTTCCACGATCCACGATCCACGATCCACGATCCACGATCCACGATCCACGATCCACACCCAGAACCCCCCATCTGGCACTGACGTTGCACTGCCCCTCGTCATGACGACCGTGCACGGCAGCGACGTGCATCCTGCGCGGCTGCCCTTGCGAGGAGGATAGCTATGTCGAATGAGAAACGCGAGCGATTGTCACGGCCCGATGATCGCTCGACGGATCGCTCAGCGCTCAGGGCGGCGACGGACGGCGGCAGGCAGCCGCGCGGCCAGCAGCCGGCCGACCGCCACCCCGATATGACCGACGCTCAGTTGGGGCTCTTTCCGCACGAGGGCGATCTGGACCGGGTGTCCGACGTCGTCGGGCCGGACGGCGAGGACGCCGAGCTGCGGGAAGGCGGCGAGCTGGATCTGGTGTCGGAAGACGACGGCACGCCCACACGCGACGGTCAGGAGGCCGGGCAGCCCGGGCGCGCCGAGATCCTGGCCGACGAGACGGACCTGACCACCACGCCGCACCTGCTGGGCGAAGAGCCGGGCCGGACGGCCGAGGTCGATCCTGACTTCATGGCACAGCCGCTCTTCACCGATCCGGTCGCGGCGGTCGGCGATCCAGATGACGCCGCGGATCCTGTATCGGACCTGGACGAGACGTACGTCCCGCCGATGGACCCGGTGATCACCACGGACACGCGCGGAGATGCACAGATCCTTGGCGGGTTCGCTGGCAGTGGCAGCGAGCAGATCGTGCCGCGTCGCTCGTCGGACGGGCAGATCGGGGATGAGGCCCTGGTGGACGCCGTCGAGGCCGCCCTGCGCCACGATGCGGCCACGACGGATCTCAGCATCGAGGTCAGCGTCGTGCAGGGCGTCGTCAGGCTGCGCGGCACGGTTGACGACCTGGACGACGCCGAGAACGCCGAAGCGGTGGCGTCACGGGTGGATGGGGTGGTCGAGGTGTGCGAGGAGCTGGAGGTCGCCAGCGGCCAGCGGCGAGAAAGATCGGGTGCGGACCGCTCGGCAACCTGATACGATCCCTCGCATGATGAGCACGGTCCAGAGCAGTCCGCACCCGATTCTCGAGCGGGTCGAGGCCGTCGCGCCGCAGATCGCCGCCGCCGCTGATGAGATCGAGCAGACCCGCGAGCTACCCCGTCCGCTCTTTGAGGCGCTCGCGGATGCTGGCCTTTTTCATCTGCTCACGCCGAGGCAGCTTGGCGGCCCGGAGCTGGACTTCCCGACCTTCGTGCAGGCGCTCGAAGTGCTGGCGCGCGCCGACGCCAGCACGGCGTGGTGCGTCAGCCAGAACGGCATCTTTGGTACGCACGCTGTCTGCGTAGCACCGTCCGTGGCCCGTGAGATCTGGTTCGCACAGCCACGCAGCGTCGTCGCGAACACGCCGCTCCCCACGGCGACCGCCGTGGCCGTCGAAGGCGGCTACCTCGTGACGGGCCGGCAGCCGTACAGCACCGGCTGCCGCCACGCGAACTGGATCGCCGCGCGCGGCTTTGTGCTGGAGAACGGCGCGCCGCGCCTCGCTGAGGGTGGGCGGCCGGACATGCGCTTCTTCCTGATCCCGACAGAAGAAGTACAGATCCTGGACACCTGGCACACGCGCGGCCTGCGCGGCACCGGCACCCACGACTTCGAGATCCGCGATCATTTCGTGCCGGAGCACCGGTCGTTTTACCCGTTCGGGCCGCCGCGCCCGGAGTACGGACTGCTCTATCAGGTGCCCCGCTCCCTGATGTTCGCGGCGGGCGATGCCGTGGTCGGGCTGGGTCTGGCGCGCAACGCCCTGGATCAGTTCGTCAGCATCGCCCACAAAAAGACGCCGACCTACCGCTCCGATCTGGTGCGGGACCAGCAGTATGTGCAGGTACGGCTCGGGGAGGCCGAGGCGCTGCTGAGCGCGGCGCGGGCCTACCTCTTCGAGCAGGTGCGCCTGGCCTGGGGAGCCATCCAGGAGCAGGGCGTCCTGCCGCTGGTGAACCGCGTGGGCCTGCGCGGCGCAACGACGTTCACCCTCCGCAAGACCGCCGACGTGGTGGACACGGCGTACAACCTGGCCGGCGGCACGGTGGTGCTGGAAAGCCACCCGCTGCAACGGCTGTTCCAGGACGTCCACGTAGTCACCCAGCACGTCCAGGCCCGCGAGCAGCACTACGAGCTGATCGGGCGGTACCTGCTGGGGCTGGAGACAGACGCGCAGTTCGTGTAGCGCGCACTCCGGGAGCCCCCACCCCCAACCCCTCCGCTGCGCGGCGCGAACATCGGCTACGCCGACGTCCCTGTGCGCGGGAGCTGTCATGAAGCCTCGGGGCGTCTCGTGCGCTTACGTTTTGCTAACGATCATCTGACGGCCTGCTAATGGCGTGTTGATGCTCCTCTTACACCGGCAGCGATATACCCAGAGTAGTGAGTATTCGCACTGTGACAGGAGGGTCACCATGCTGGACCGACACGATCCGTTCTTTGGCCGCGCGATGGGCTTGCGGCAGGTGATGGACCGGCTCTTTGAGGATGCATTCGTGATGCCGCGCAACGGTGAGGGGCAGACCTGGAACGGCCCGGCCCTGAACGTCTATGAGGAGGGCGACCGGCTCTTCGTCGAGGCGCAGTTGCCCGGCCTGAAGCCCGAGGATCTCGATATCAACATCGAGCAGGGCGTGCTGACGATCAGCGGCCAGACGACTGCTGACAGCGAGCGCAAGGAGCGCAACTACTTCATGCGCGAGCATCGGAGCGGGCGCTTCACCCGCGGCCTGCGCCTGCCGGCCACCTACAACACCGACGGCTGCTCGGCGAGCTTCGAGGATGGCGTCCTGCGGCTGACGTTCCCGAAGTCTGAGGCGGCCAAGCCGCGCCGGATCCCGATCGGCGGCGTCACGAGCGGCCAGCCGGCCGTGAGCGACAGCAGGCCGGCTGCGAACAGCGCGCCCACTGCCTGACGCGCCCGCGTCTCTACGCACATGCACGAGGGCCGGCCCAATCGGGCCGGCCCTTGTTGTCCTCTCCGCCTGCGGTGCGAAGCAGCGCCGCGACTACCCCTTGATGCGCCGGACACTCCACCAGCGCGCCGCGCGGGACTGAAGATCCCGGCCGGCCCAGAAGGCCACCATCCATCCGAGCATCAGCCACGCGATCTGCAGGTCGTCCACGAGTGCTCCTGAAGGCAGTGTGTGCGGATAGTAACGGCGGGACGGGGCAGCGCGGGGACGGGGCAGCGCGGGGACGGGGCAGCGGGGGTGCGCTGACGGGGGCGTTGCGGGGCGCTGACGGCCGCCGCCTACCCGAGCGTCCCCAGCCACTCGTAGATGGCCTTCGCGACGGCCTCCTCGCGGTGGTGGTACCAGTGGTTCGCGCCCTCGATCACCGCGGTGCTGGCGGCGGATGACGCCCGCGCGTTCCGCTTCAGGGTGTCCAGATCCTCCGGCGCGCCGATCTGCGGCTCCTTCGTGCCGAGGATCGCCAGGACCGGACAGACGATCTCGCCGAGCGGCGAGCCGTCGGACTCCATCCCGTAGGTGTCCACCAGCGAGCCTGCCCGGTCCACCACCGTCTGGGCGCTCAGCGAGCCGGGCCGGCCGGTGCTGCCGAACGGCAACAACTCCAGACCGCGCCCCTCGGCAACCATCTTGCGGGCCTGTTCCAGAAGCTCGCCGCTCAGCTCCGGCCGCTTGTTGGGCGGTCGGACTGGCCCCGAGGCCGAGATCAGGCCCGCGAGGCGAGCGTCCTGGCGCGTGCCGGCGTACCACGTCACCTTGACCGCGCCATAGCTGTGCCCAGCCAGTATCAGCTTCGTCGGCGTGAGGCTCTGCTCGGCGTAGTCGAGCCACGCCTTGATGTCGATCCAGGACTCGGACGCCAGCTCCCACCACGCGCCGCCGATCCGGAACGGCCCCTCTGGCTCGCCGAGGCTCACGCCGAAGTAGCGGCCACGGTTGTCGCCGCTGACGAACAGGTAGCCGCGCTCGGCCAGATAGCGCCCGATCCTGATCTGGTGCGGTTCGCTGAAGTGCCCGGTGAAGCCGTGCATCCAGACGACCGCCGTGCCGTTCCAGGCGCCGGTGGGCCGCATGACGACGCCATCCAGCTCGACGCCGTCATCAGTCTCGATCCAGACGATCTCCTCGGTCCAGCCCGCCATAGGCTCCCCCTGTCAGATGACTCGATCGTGTAGCGCGGGGGCTTGTCCCCCACCCGTGCATTGACACTGCGGGCGGAGGGCAAGCCTCCGCGCCACCGGCAACGAGCACGGTCGCGATCCGTGCCGCGAGCGCCGCTCTCTGTGTACCTCGCTCAGCGTGCGCCGGCCGGCGACTTCGCCCGCTCCAGCAGGATCGCCACCGTCTCCTTCGGCGCGGTGTAGTGCAGGTTGTGGCCGGTGTTCAGCTCGTAGAACGCCCACTTCGGGTTGTTGCGGACCCGCTCGGCGCGCTCGGCTTGCGGGCTGCCCGGCTTCTTGTCCAGGGTGCAGTACACGAACGTGCGCGGCAGCGTCGTCTCGCCGCGCGTCAGGCGAACGGGGGTCGTCATCGTCTTGATCGGCATCGGGCTGCGGCGCGGCGTCCCCCAGGCCGTGATCTCGGCCGGCTGATCCGGTGGCGCATCTCCAGGCGCGACCTTCCAGCCGTCGCCGTCGCGCCGGGCCTGCTCCTCGATCTGCTGGCGGCGGCCGGGGAAGCTGTCGGCGCTGGCCTGCCCGTCCTGGGGGGTGGCCGCGTCCAGATAGATCAACTGCTGGAGCCGCTCGGGCACGCGGTCCGCCACGCCGGTGATCACGTTGCCGCCGTAGGAGTGGCCGACGAGGATCACGTCGGTCAGATCCTCGTAGAACAGCACGTTCACGACATCCTGGATGTGGGAGTCCAGGCTGACCTCTGGCGAAGAGAGATGCGACCGGTCGCCCAGGCCGGTCAGCGTGACCGCGTAGACCTCCTGCCCTGCCGCGCGCAGGAGCGGCGCCACGAACTTGTTCCAGGACCATGCGCCACCCCAGGCGCCATGCACCAGCACGAACGTCGCCATCGTCGCTCTCCCATCGGGTATGAAACCGCGTGTCGTACCGAGCCTTCTCCGTCCTGGAACGGTAGCCGGCCACGACGGTGGTGACAAGCCACGCCGCGCGCCACGACACACTCTTCAGGAAGACGTCAGATTCCAAGAGGATGGCCGACGCCGACGTCGCGTGGCAGGGACTACCGCCGGAGCCGTCGGCGCGCTACTACTTTCGCGTGCATGGCTCGCGCATCCCGATCGACTACGATGTGGAGGAGTCGCTGACGAACAACGGCGAGCACCTACACGCCATCACACGCGACCCGGCCAACGATCGCGGGATGGACTGGCTGGGGGCTACACCGTCCGTGAACCTGAAGAGTTTCTCAGCAAGCCGCGTCTCTGTGGGAGCGTTCACGCTATGCGTCAGAAGACGGCGTCACGATCACTTATCGCGTTGCTGGTGCTGGTGCTGCTGATCGGGGGGAACCCGGTGGCAGCCCTGGCAATCGCAGGGCCGCCCGGGAGCGGGCCGGCCGCTGAAGCCGTCGCCGCGGATCGAGCCGCCAGCCAGCAGGCGTTGCCCCAGGCCCAGGGCGCTGCGCCGGTCATCCCTTGCACCGACCTGCCCACCCGAGACTTCTCAGCGCTGCCGGACGCGACGCTCCGGATCGCAGGGGCGGTTGAGGTCGCGGCGACCGGCTCGGATCCGGCCTCCTGCAAGGTCACCGGGACTGTCGGCGCGAACGCCCAGTTCGTCGTGCAACTGCCAGTCACCGGCTGGACCGGACAGTACTTCCAGAGCGGGTGTGGTGGCTACTGCGGCAACCTCAACCCGGGCGCAGACTGCCAGGCGGCGTTCAGCCGTGGGGCCGCCCTCGGGTACAGCGACCTCGGCACGAAGGGCATGAATGACCTGTCCTGGGCGCTGGACGACGGCGCGCGCCGCGACTTCGCGTACGCCGCGAACCACCAGCTTGCCGTGGCCGCGAAGGCGTTGATCGCCGCGTACTACGGTCAGCCGCCGGCCCACAGCTACTTTATCGGCTGCTCGGATGGCGGGCGCGAGGCCCTGATGGAGGCCCAGCGCTTCCCCGACGACTTCGACGGCATCGTGGCGGGGGCGCCGGCCTACCTGCTGGCCTTCCTCAACTACTTCCAGCACGCCTGGATGTACCGGGCCAACACGGACGCCCAGGGCAATCGGATCATCGGCGCGGACAAGGCGGCGGTGCTGCACGCGGCGGTGCTTGGCGCATGCGACGCGCTCGACGGGGTCCAGGACGGCCTGCTGACCGATCCACGTGATTGCGCCTACGATCCTGGCGCGCTGGGCTGCCCGCCCGATACGGACGTCCCGGACTGTCTGACGCCGGCGCAGGTGGAGGCTGCCCGCAAGATGTACAGCAGCCCGACCGATGCCCAGGGGCGGCACTACTATCCAGGTGGCCTGACCTACGGCTCGGAGCTGAAGTGGGCCGGCGGCGCAGGTCCGATGGGCGCAGACGTCTCGTTCGACAAGCTGATCGTGGATGCGTACGCCGGCTACCTCTCGCTGCCATTGCCGTACCAGGACACGAGCATGACCGCCGATACCGTGCGGTTCGCACCGGCCGACTTCTTCAGCTTGCTGCCGATGGCGTCCGTCTACAACGCCAGCAACCCCGACCTGACCCGCTTCCGGGATCGTGGCGGCAAGCTGATCCTCTACCACGGCTGGGCCGACGACTCGATCGTGCCAGCCGGGACGCTCGCCTACTACGCGGCGCTGCAGCGGCAGATGGGTGGCCTCGAGGCGACCCAGCAGTTCGCGCGGCTGTTCATGTTCCCCGGGGTGTACCACTGCTCCGGCGGCGAGGGTCCGAGCCACTGGGACATGGCGACGCCGATTGCGGACTGGGTCGAGCGCGGCGTGGCCCCGACTGTCATCGTGGCCTCGCAGTACGAGAGCGACGTGAGCACGGCGGGCGGAGGCTTCGAGAACCCGACCCAGGTGCAGGGGCCGCCGTCAGACGGGCAGGGTGCGCCGGCCGGCGGCCCACAGCCGGCGGCTGCGGCGAGGCCGGCCGGCGGGGCGTCGAGCCAGGGGCCGAGCGGCCGGGTGGTGCGGTCACTGCCGGCGTTCGCCTATCCGCTGCGGCCTCAGTACACGGGCGCGGGCGACCCGAACGACGCCGCGAGCTACGTCCCGGTGCTGCCGGCCACGCCGCGCCAGGACGATGTCGAGTGGATCGGCCGGGGGACGCTGGCCCCGTAGCTGCCAGGCCACCACTGCTCAGGCCCGACGACGCTGCACCACGAGGGCAGCATGAATTGCCCTGTGTGACCTGGCTGGCCGGAGCGGCGTCCGGCTGGCGCCGTGTACCCTTCCGCACACGATGCTGCCGACCGCGCCCTCTGACACCGAAGCGCATCGACGAGGTTGCCGTGGACATTCCGTTTCCGCCCGAGCACCGCGCGCGCGTCATCGTCAATACCGACGCCAAGAACGAGGCCGACGACCAGTTCGCCATCGTGCAGGCCCTCCTGACGCCGTCCTTCGAGATCCCGGGGATCATCCCGGCCCACTTCGGCACGCGCCGCACCAATGAGTCGCTGAGGCAGAGCCACGACGAGGTGATGCTGCTGCTCGACCTGATGGCCGAGATGGGCTGGCAGGGGGATGTGGCCGTCGCGGACGGCGCGCCGCACGCCATGCCCGACGAGCACACCGCCGTGCCCTCGCCCGGCTCCGAGCTGATCGTCCGCGAGGCCCTGAAGGACGATCCGCGCCCGCTCTACGTCCTCTTCTACGGCCCGCTCACCGACATGGCGAGCGCCCTGCTCCAGGAGCCGCGCATCCAGGACTGTGACGTCAAGGTCGTGTGGATCGGCGGCGGCGCGTGGCCGGTGGGCGGCCAGGAGTTCAACCTCTCGAACGACATCCCCTCGGCGAACGTGGTGATGCGCTCCAGCCTGGAGCTGTGGCAGATCCCGAAGCCGGTCTACCGGCAGATGGGCGTCACCTACGCCGAGCTGCTGGAGCGGGTGTACCCGTACGGGCCGCTCGGCCGGTACCTCGTAACCCAGCTGGTGGAGCTGAACGCCCGCCGCGTGAACGGCCCGATGGAGTACCGCTCGCTCGGAGACTCGCCGGCCGTGGGCGTGGTGATGAACCCGGAGTGCGGCCACTGGGAGTGGCGGCCCGCCCCCGAGTTCGACGAGCTGATGCACTACGTCCACACGGGCCAGAACCGCCCGATCCGCGTCTACGACTGGGTGGACCCGCGCTTCATCCACGAGGATTTCTTCGCGAAGCTGGCGCGGCTGGCGCGCGGCGAACCGGTCCCCGAGGAGATCCGGCAGGCGGCCCAGGCCCACGACGAGCGGTAACGCGGGTCGAGAGAGCGCCTGGGAGGGAAAACTCCCAGGTGCGCACGTTGATGGGCGCGGGGCGCTCGGGTACGATCATGGACGCCGTGCCCCTGGAGCCTCGTGCTCGACGGCTGGCCCGAGCCGAGACAAGGGAGACGCCAGTGCAGGGCGGAGACGGTGCGCGGTCGAAGGTGACCATCGATCTGAGCGAGCTGCGAGTCCGACTCGACCAGATGACCGAGCGGATCGTGAGCCGCCTCAAAGACCGCTCGCGGTTCGCGCTGAACCAGGCCGTCTACACGCCAGGGGCCATCGAGATCGCCGGGCGCAGCGGCAGCTCCTTCCTCGAATTCTCCATTGAGGGGTTGGAGGCGTACCACGCCTCGCTGGGCCGCTTCGACTACCCCGACCAGCACCCGGTCTCGGGGGCGAATCTCCCCAGTTCGCCGGTCCGGCGGGTCCGCTCCGAGGCCGGCATCGAGCCGCGTTCCATCAGTATCCGTGACAATCTGCTCAGCTTTTACCTCAGCGTCCTCCCCGCGCTGTGCCGCCCGGGCGACGAGCCGCAGAACTACGGCGAGACGGTCTACGTGGACGCCGACCTGCTCCAGCTGCTGAACGAGCGGATCAACGTCGGGCGGTTCGTCGCGGAGGCCAAGCTGCGGAACGATCCGACCGTCGGGCCGGCCCGCCACGATGCGGCGCTGCTGTCGGCCGCCCTGCGCGACTCGAAGCGCGAGGAGGCGCTGATCGGGGTGGTGCGCGCCACGGCTGCCCGCTACGAGCTGGATTCGGACATCGTCGAGCGGATCTTCCGCTGGATCATCGAGGAGACGCTGCGCGTCGAGGTGGTCTACCTCCAGGGGTGAGGCGGCCGGCCGCGCGCCGCGCCACCGGCCGCGGGGTCGCACGGCCGCGGGGTCACGAGGATCGGCTACCCTCTCGGATGAAGGCTGACGAATTACCGCGGCAAGAGCCCTCCACACCCTACCATGGGGCCCCTTGATCCCCTCACCCCCCGACCCCCTCTCCCTGTGCGCGGGAGAGGGGGAGGCACACCCGGGTCGCGTCTCCCCCTCTCCCGCGCACAGGGAGAGGGGGTCGGGGGGTGAGGGGCGTCCCGGCTGGCGCACAGACGACGCGGTTACTTCGTCAATCTTCATGGGCAGGCGCGTCGTCGCGCGCTCGCGTCCCAACACCGATCCCACCAGCGGAGGTGCGTCCTCATGGTCGCGTTGCGCGCCGGCCTGGCCGTTCGCAGTCCCAACCCCGTCGAGACCCTCGCCACCATCGTGCGGGCCGAGCAGCAGGGCCTGCCGGCCGTCTGGTCTACCGTGGGCGGGACCAACCCCGACGCCGTCTCGCTGTTCGCGGCGGCGGCGGCCCAGACCAGCAGCATCGGCCTCGGCACGGCGATTGTGCCGACCTATCCACGCCACCCTGTCGCGCTGGCCACGCAAGCGCTGGTGCTGGCCGCCCTGGCCCCGGGCCGGTTCCGCCTCGGCATCGGCCCGAGCCACCGCCCGACCATCGAGGGGATGTTCGGCATCCCGATGCGGCGTCCGCTCGACCACCTCCGCGAGTATCTGACGATCCTGCGCGGCCTGCTCTGGGAGGGCAGCGCCGAGTTCGCGGGCGAGCATTTCCAGGTCAGGGCGAAGCTGCCGGACGGCGTCGAGCCGCCGAAGACGCCGCTGCCGATCTCGGCGCTGCGGGCCGGTGCGTTCCGACTGGCCGGCGAGATCGCGGACGGCGCGATCTCCTGGGTCTGCCCCGTGCCGTACCTCGTCAACACGGCGAAGCCGGCCCTCGAAGCGGGCGCGCAGGCGGCCGGCCGCCCGGCCCCGCCACTGATCGGGCATGTGTCGGTGGCGGTGGGCACAGGCCGCGCGGCGATCCGCGCCGCTGCCCGCCCGCAGTTGGCCAATTACGCCCGCCTGCCGTTCTACCAGGGGATGTTCGCCGACGCCGGCTACCCGATCCCGGCCGACAACACCATGCCCGATGCCCTGCTGGATGAGCTGGTCGTCTCGGGGACGCCCGACGAGATCGCGGTACGGCTCCACCAGATCCAGGCGGCCGGCGTGGACGAGCTGCTGATCATGCGGATCACCGTCGAGGATGGGGCTGCCGAAGAGCAGACCCTGATCGAGCTGCTGGCCCGGGAGGCCGCCGCCTCGTGACGTCCGGCCCCGACCTCCGCACGCCACCTTCGAGCGATCCACCAGCGGCCGGCCCGGGGCACGGGCCGGCCGCGCACGATCCCAGCCCGGCCGGGCCAACGACGACGGCGGGGCTGACCGCCTCAGCCGGGCCAACCACTCCGACTGCCCCGGCCGCGAACGGCGTGGCGCAGCCGGCCCCGCCACGTCCTGCCGGGCGCCGCTCCGGCCCGCTGGCCGGCTTCGCGCCGTTCACGCTGTCCGGGTTCCGCTTCCTCTTCCTCGGCACCACCCTGACGATGGCCGGCTACTTCATGCAGATGGTGGCCCAGGGCTGGCTGATCTACGACCTGACCGGCTCGTCCACCTGGCTCGGCATCGTCTCGTTCGCCAACGGCATCCCGATGCTGGTGCTGGCCCTGCCGGCCGGCGTGCTGGTGGACCGCGTCGACCGGCGGTTCGTGCTGAGCGTGGCCCAGGTCGGCACGGCGTTGGTCTCGTTTCTGCTGGCGGGCATGATCTGGATCCAGGCGATCGAGGCGTGGCACGTGGCCGTGCTCTCGTTCGTGTCGGGCTGCTTCTTCGTCGCCATCGTGCCGGCCCGGCAGGCGCTGTTGCCGGGCCTCGTCGAGCGCTCGATGCTCAGCCCGGCCATCGCGATGATGTCGGCGGGGACCAACTTCGGGCGGGTGATCGGCCCGGCCCTTGGCGGCCTCACGATCGCCACCCTCGGGGCGGCGCTGGCGTTCGGCCTGCAGGGCGTCGGGTTTGTGCTGGCGCTGCTCTGTGCCGTGCTCTTGCCCAGGCCGCGCGTCGCCAGCCGGCCCCGCTCGCGCTCGGCGTTCGGCAGTCTGCTGGAGGGGCTGCGCTACGTCTGGCAGAACGGGACGGTCTTCAACCTGATGCTGCTCCAGGCGATACCGGCCTTCATCCTGATGCCGTACACCAACCTGATGCCGATCTTCGCGCGGGATATCCTGCACGCTGGCCCGGACGGCCTTGGGACGCTGATGATGGCGATGGGCATCGGGGCGCTGGCCGGCTCGATGCTGATAGTGTTCCTGCCGGCCCGCCGCCAGGGGCTGATCCTGCTGGTGGCGCTGTCCGGCCTGAGCGTCGGGCTGATCGGGCTGGCCGCCAGCGAGTCGTTGCTGCTCTCCATCGGCATCATGGGGCTGATCGGCCTGACCCAGTCGGTGTACCTCGCCACCAACAACACGCTCGTCCAGCTCGCCGTGCCGGACGCCCTCCAGGGCCGGGTGATGAGCGTCTACATGACCACCTGGGGACTGCTGCCGCTGGGCGCGCTGCCGCAGGGGATCCTGGCGGACCACGTCGGAGCGCCGGCGGTGGTGGCCGGAGCGGGGCTGCTGAGCCTGCTGGTGATCGGCGTGATGGCGGCGCGGAACCCGAGCCTGCGGACGCTGTAGCACGGGCCGGGAGAAGCCCCCGCGCCACGGCTTCGCCTGCCACGGCTTCGCCTGCCGCGGAGTCTCCTTCCGGCTCGCGGTGTCCTGACATGTGTGTCGCATCAAAGCGAACAAGCGGCTGGCACGGTGCATGCATGCTGTCTGCACTGGTCCCGCGCGCCAGCCAGCACGGCATTCGTGCGCGCGTCATCAGCTCAACAGAAGATGGCGGCCCATCCCCAGCGTCGCGGAGAAGCCCCCGCCCTTTGGAGGCACAGTATGCGAATCGCTCAGGTTGCTCCGCCGTTCGAGTCCGTTCCACCCACCCGCTACGGGGGCACGGAGCGGGTCGTCTCGCTGCTGAGCGAGGAGCTGGTCAGGCGCGGCCACGAGGTTACCCTGTTCGCCAGCGGCGACTCGGTCACCTCAGCCCGACACGTCGCAACCGTCGACACGGCCCTCTGGCGGCAGGAGGCGGTCCGCGATCCGCTGCCCTACTGGGCCATCACGGCCGGGGAGGCGTTTCGCGCGGCAGCGGCTGGCCAGTTCGACGTGGTGCACTCGCACCTGGACTTTCATGCGTTCGCCTGCGCCTCCCTGGTCGAGACGCCCACGGTCACCACGTTGCACGGTCGGCTGGACTTGCCAGATCTGCCGCGCCTGTACGCACGTTTCCCCCGGGCCGGGGTCATCTCGATCTCGAACAGCCAGCGGGAGCCGCTGCCCTCGGCCAACTGGCTCGGGACGGTCTACAACGCCGTCGATATCGAGAAACTGCCGTACAGCCCGCGCGGCGGCGAGTATCTGGCGTTCCTGGGGCGCATCTCTCCCGAGAAGGGGGTGGATCACGCCATCACCATCGCGCGGGAGGCCGGGCTGCCGCTGAAGATCGCCGCGCGCATGCCGCTGCGGGATACGAGCGATCCAAACGTGCGGGCAGACTGGGACTACTACGAGGGCGTGGTCAAGCCGCTGATGGCCCACGGCCACGTCGAGATGGTGGGCGAGGTTGGGGACGGTGATAAGCCGGCGTTTCTGGGGAACGCCCTGGCGCTGCTCTTCCCGATTGACTGGCCGGAGCCGTTCGGGCTGGTGATGGGCGAAGCGCTGGCCTGTGGGACGCCTGTCATCGGGCGGCGGCGCGGCTCGGTGCCCGAGGTGATCCGGCACGGCGTGACCGGGCTGATCGGCGAGACGAACGCCGAGTTGACCCAGTTGACACGCACGCTTCACACCATCGACCGGGCCGCCTGCCGCGCCGAGGCCCTGGAGCGTTTCTCGCCGGCGGCGATGGCGACCGGCTACGAGGCCATCTACGAGAGCACGGCGCGCCAGCAGGCCCGCATGGCCAGGACGCTTGACCTGGAGGCGATCATCAGGGCGCCGGACCTGGACGAGCGGCACTCGATCTCGGGAGCGGCGCCGGCCGCGCATCAGCGAGACGGGCTGGTGAGCGGCACACATCCTGCTTCTGAAAGCCGGCGAGCGCGGACGTTTGCGACCGGCCCCGGCGCCTGAGGGCGCCAGGGAGCACGGGGCGGTCGAGCGCAGCGCACATCACATCGTCAGGAGGCCCGACCATGCCTGCACAGGATCGGCGGGACGCGGCAGCAACGACCGAGCATGCCCCAGGCGAGGCGCGTGACACGCGCACCCGCCTGGACGCGGAGCAGATCGAGAGCGGGGGTGGGCTGCGCTACCAGCAGCGCCACCGTGATCCTGCGGCGGCAGACGACGCCCCGCCCAGCAGCGTCTCCGTCGAGGAGCCGAGCCTGCGCCAGCGCGGCGAGCACTACGGCAACCCTGGCGCAGCAGATCGGGAAGCGCTGCACGAGCACGGCTATCCGAAGCTCGGCGGCAAGCTGCCGTCCCGCGTGACACAGGTCGAGCACGGGCCGTACGCGGGCGGCAGCCAGCAGGGTGACACGAAACAGCGCCGCTAGCGCGGCCGCGCTGGCGGCGCGTCGCGCACCGTCGTCGGGGCGTGAAAGCCCCGTCTACCATCCTGCAGTCGCTTCGCGACGCTCCAGGCTCACCGGTCGCTGCTGTTCTCGGCATCCGTCGCGCAGCGACTGAATGACTGTAGACGGGGGTTTCAACCCCCGACTGCGCGTCTCACCGCGTTCTGGGAAGACCAGCGAACAGGCGATCGCCCTGGTCGTTCTGGTTATGCAGTTGCACACCGTTGCAGGACGTGGTACGGTCCGCGCTGCAACCGCTCGGGTGGGGTGTCAGGGGAAGCCGGTCAGAGTCCGGCGCTGTCCCGCAACTGTAGGCGAACGCTGCGCTCAGGCAGCGTCGCGAGCCAGGCTACCTGCCTTCACCAGCGCCGAACTCCTTCGAGCGAAAGGTGGAGGCGATGTCTGTCGCACTGTGTGAACGTGCCGTCGTGCTGGCGGCCCACGGGACGCGCGATCCGGCCGGCGCTGCCGAGGCGCGGGCGTTCGCCGCCGCCCTCGCCGCACGCCTGGGGCCGACGCTCCCGCTCTGGCCGGCCTTTCTGGAACTGACCGACCCGCCGATCCTCGACACCCTCGCGCGGCTGGCCGAGGCCGGGGTCCGCGAGACCGTCGTGCTGCCGCTGATGCTGTTCGGGGCCGGGCACGTCAAGAACGACGTACCAGCCGCGCTGGCCGTGGCCCGCGAGCGTCACCCGACGCTCACCCTGCGGTACGGCGCGCCGCTCGGCGTGCAACCAGAGCTGCTGCGCGTGCTGGACGAGCGGATCGCAGCGGTGGAAGAGGCCGTCGGGCCGTTCCCGCGCGAGCGTACGGGGATCGTCCTGGTCGAGCGCGGCAGCAGCGACCCTGACGCCAACGCGCAGGTGTACCACCTGGCTCGGATGCTCTGGGAGGGGCGGGCGTTCGGCTGGGTGGAGCCGTGCTTCGTCGGGATCACCCGGCCGACGCTCCAGGAGGGGATCGCCCGTTGCGTGACCCTGGGGGCCGAGCGGGTCATCGTGCTGCCGTACTTCCTGTTCACGGGCGTGCTGGTGCGCCGCATCGGCGAGATGGTGGCCGAGGTGATGAGCGGCCTGCCGCACGTTGAGCTGCTGGTCGCGGACCACCTGGGCGCGCATCCGGAGATCCTCGGGCTGGCCGAGCGGCGCATCGGCGAGGCGCTCGCGGGCAGCGTGGCGATGCGCTGCGACTGCTGCGTCTACCGGACGCCGCTGATCGGCTTCGAGCAGATGACCGGGCGCGAGCAGACGTCCGACCCGGCCCACGGCCTGCGCGAAGGCGGCGCCGGGCTACACGACCACCACCGCGCCCGGCGGTGACGGCGTGGGGCGCCTGGGGTCACGGCCGGGCCCGAAGCCGGGTCCGGTACGGCAGGCCGCCGCCACTCCCAGATGCAAAGAGTTGCAGTTACAAAGTATGCTGTAGGGCAGGGTATCCGCCTGGCAGCGACGCACGAGCCGCAACGTGCCCGCGGCGCTCGCGCCGAGACTTATGATACAGTGTCTCATCTATGAAGGAGGGGCGATGCTCCGGTCTCGCGGTCTGCTCTTCTCACGGCGGCTCTTCGTTCGGGCCTTTGGGACGGCGGCCATCTCGGGCGCGGTCGGCGCGCTGCTCGCAGGTCGTTCGGCGACGGCCGCTGCTGCCTCGGTTGTCGGGCCGCACGCGCCGGCCGGCCTGCGGCAGACGTCACGTACGCTGACGTTCGTCGATTCGTTCGAGCCGAAATCGTACGCCGATGGCGATATCTTCGTCATGCGCGAGGGTATCGGCCAGGGGCTGCTCAGGATCAACTTCCAGAGCCAGTTCGAGGGCGCGCTGGCGACCTCCTGGAGTCTGGACGATCCGGCCACCTGGCGGTTCACACTCCGTTCCGGTGTGACGTTCCACAACGGCGTGCCGCTCGACGCCGGAGCGGTCGTTGCCAGCCTCCAGCGGCTGGCCGAGTCGAAGAACGCCGCCGCGGCCTTCAGGGGCGCGGCAATCACCGCGGTGGACGCCGCCACCGTCACCATCCGCACCGTGGCGCCGGTGCCGTATCTCCCGGCGATCCTGGCAGACAGCAAGGCCGTCATCTACGAGCCGTCGGCCTCGTTCGGTGCGGACGGCTCATTCATTGCGCCGGTGGGCACGGGGCCGTTCAAGCTGGTGGACTTCCGCCCGGGCGACCGCCGCGTCCTTGAGGCGCATACGGCCTACTGGGGCGGCACGCCGGGCGTCGGGCAGGTGCAGTACTTGACCGTGCCGCAGGGCCAGACCCGCGCCAACATGATCCGCTCCGGCGAGGCGGACATCGCCCGGATCATCAACCCCGCCGATCTCGCCGCCCTTCAGGCCGCCCCGAACGCCCGGGTATTCACCCTGCCGCTGCCACGCGTGCGCCTGCTCTACCTGAACGTGCAGGGGCCGCGCACCGGCGACGTGCGGGTCCGCCGCGCCCTGGCCCACGCCGTGGACCGCGAGACCATCGTGCAGACGGTGCTGGAGAACCAGGGCGCATCCCAGGCGGCGATCTTCAACCCGGCCTATCCCTGGGGCAACGCCGGCCTCACCGGTCTGCCGTTCGACCAGTCGGCAGCGCGCACGCTGCTGGCCGAGGCAGGCTACGGCCCGAGCAGCCCGCTTGCGCTGACCATCACCACCTATCCATCGCGCCCGGAGCTGCCGCTGCTGGCTCAGGTGCTCCAGCAGCAGTTCGCGGATGTCGGGGTGCAGGCCGAGATCAGCGTCGTCGAGGGGAGCGTGATGGAGGGCGCGGGCCTGCGCGGCGAGAACGACATCTCGCTGGTGGCGCGCAACCCGCTGTTCCTGTTCGATCCGCAAGCCACCTTCGAGTCTGACTTCTCCAGCGGCGGCTCGTACAACCTGACGCGCTACGCCAGCCTCGACGCCGAGATCGCGGCGGCCGGCACGCTGCAGGACACCACGGATCGCTACGCACGGTATCGGCAGATGGAGCAGCAGATCGTGGAGCAGGACGCCGCCGCCATCGTCCTCAGCTCGTACATCCAGATCGACGCCACCCAGGCGACGATCTCCGGCTACCAGCCCCACCCGGCCGACTACCTGGCGCTCACCGAGCAGATCGTGAAGGCGTGACGGCCCTCGGGTGGTCGTGGGGCGGCAGATGAGCGGGCCAGCGGTCAGGATACGCGTCGGCACGATCGACGGGATGGCGGGTGGAATGGGGGCCGGGCTGGTGGGCGGGCTGGCGGCCTGGCTGGCGACGCGGCTGGGGCTGCTCGCCTTCACGCTGCTGGTGTCGTCGTTCCTGGTCTACACGCTGACCGTGCTCGTGCCGGGCGATCCCGCCCTGGCGCTGTTCCGGGCGCGCTTCGGGGAGGGGGTGCCCGCCGAGCGGCTCCAACTGGAGGCGATCCGCCGCGAGACCGGCTTCGACCGCTCCATTCCAGAGCAGTACGCGCTGTGGCTCGGGCGAGCGCTCCAGGGCGATCTCGGCCAGTCGTTCACGAAGCGCCGTCCGGTTATGCCGCAGATCGTCAGCCGGCTGCCGGTGACCCTGGCGCTGACGCTCGGAGCGCTGGCGGTGGCGCTCGTCCTGGCGATCCCGGTCGGGGCACTGGCCGCTCGCAGCGGGGCCTGGACGCGGCTGGTGCTGGGCGTCACGCAGCTGGGACTGTCGATCCCTGACTACGTCCTGGCGCTGGTGCTGATGCTGACTTTCGCCGTCAAGCTCGCAGTGCTGCCGGTCTCCGGCTGGCAGACGCCGGCCGCGTTGATCCTGCCGCTGGCCACCCTGGCCTTCCGGCCCTGGGCGACCTTCACACGGCTGGTCATGGCGGGCTTTGACGAGACGCTTCGTTCGGACTGGGTGCGGACGGCCCGGGCCAAGGGTCTGCCAGAGCGAATCATCCTGACGCGCCACGCCCTGCCACACACGCTGCTGCCGGTCGTCAGCCTGCTCGGAGCCTCGGCCAGCGGGGCGCTGGCCGGCGGGCTGGTGGCCGAGGTGATCTTCGCCATCCCGGGCGTCGGCCGGCTGCTCTACGAGGCGATCGGCGAACGGGACATCCCGACCGTCCAGGCCTGCCTGCTGATCCAGGTCTCGCTGGCGGTGCTGGCGAACTGGGCAGCCGACCTTGCGGCCCGACAGCTCAACCCGCTCCTGCGGGTCCCCGAGTGAGCGCCATCTCGGTGCAGCCCGGCGAGCCACCCGCCCCAGGTCCGGCCCGGCCGGGCGTCGGGAGGCCGGGCGCCGGGCGGCCCCGCCCAGGCGTCACGGCCCTCCTGCCGACCATCCTCCTGGTTGT
The DNA here is from genome assembly GCA_020850535.1 of Chloroflexota bacterium. NCBI lineage: Bacteria > Bacillati > Chloroflexota > Chloroflexota bacterium. The sequence goes on along the minus strand of JADZEM010000077.1, from coordinate 13,357 downwards.
GGTGATCGGCGTCGTCGTACTCGGGCCGCTGGTCTGGGCCGTTGACCCGCGCACGCAGACGTTGACGGCCCGCCTCCAGGGCCCGAGCGTCGTCTACCCGCTCGGGACGGACGCCCTGGGGCGGGATCTGCTGGCGCGAGTCCTGCACGGCGGCCGGCTCAGCCTGGGGGTCAGCCTCGTCATCACCCTGATGTGCGCGGCCATCGGCGTCGGGCTCGGGAGCCTCGCCGCGAGCCGTGGCGGCTTCCTCGACCAGCTGCTCACCCGGCTCATCGATATCCTGCTGGCGTTCCCCTTCCTGATCCTGGCGCTGGTGGTGTCCGGGCTGTCTGGCGGTGGCATCAACGGGATCGTGCTGGCGCTGGGGCTGTTCGGCTGGGGAACGTATGCGCGGCTGGCCCGTGTGGAGACGGCCCGCATCCGCGTGCAGCCGTTCGTGGAGTCGGCGCGGGTGCTGGGGCAGACGCCTGTGAGGACGTTCTTGCGCCATGTCCTGCCGAACGCCATGCCGTCGCTGCTGGTGCTGGCGGTGGCCCGCTACGGCCAGACGATCCTGACCATCGCGGGCCTCTCGTTTCTCGGCGTCGGCGTGAAGCCGCCGACGCCCGAATGGGGCGCAATGCTGGCCGAAGCGCTGCCGTTTCTGGAGCGAGCGCCGCACGTCCTGCTGGCGCCGGCCCTCGCCGTGACCGTGTCCTGCTTCGCCGTGAGCCTTGCCGCCGAGAGCTGGCGGCGCTTTCTGGATCCGACGAGCCGGAGCAGCCGCGCCTTCGATCATCGGTAATCCTGACGATACGCCCTCACTTCCACGACAAAGGACTGACCGTATGACCGCATCCACCGTGACCGGTATCAACTGGCAGGGCTGGCTCGCCCGTTGGGACGCCCAGCAGCAGGGCTACCTGCCGGACCGCGAGGAGCGCTTCGCGATCATGCTGGACGTGCTGGACATGCAGCTTCGACCGGACTTCGTGGCGCTGGATCTGGCCTGCGGTCCCGGCTCCATCTCCCAGCGGATCGTCGGGCGGTTCCCCGCCGCGCAGACCGTGGCGCTGGACACGGACCCGGTCCTGCTGGCGCTCGGGGCGGGGGCGCTCGGGACGCTGGACGGCCGGGTCACCTGGCTGAAGGACGACCTGAACGACCCGCGCTGGATCGAGCGACTCCAGGCCGCACTGGCCGGCCAGCCGCTGGACGCCGTCCTCAGCTCAACGGCCCTGCACTGGCTGGCGGGCGATGCGCTGGCGCGGGTGTATCGCCAGCTTGGCAGCCTGATGGCCCCGGGCAGCGTGCTGATGAACGCCGACAACATGCCGTTCGGGCCGGCCCTGCCCGGCTTCCAGCGGATGGCCGAGCAGGTGAAGCAACGCGAGCAGCAGGCGGCGTTCGCGGCCCCCGACGCCGAGGACTGGGCGACGTGGTGGCAGCATCTCGAACGGGAACCCGCGCTGACTGGCCTGTTCGCCGAGCGCGAGGCCCGCTTCGCCACCCGCGACCGCTCGTGGATCCGCCCAGGCTACGACTTCCAGGTCGGCGCGCTCCAGGAGGCCGGCTTCCGGGAGGTCGGCACGTTCTGGCAGCGCCGCGACAATCGCGTGCTGCTGGCGATCAAGTGACGGAGCTGCTCATCCGACCGGCCACGCCCGCCGATGTCGAGGCGGTACGGGCGTTCATGCTGCGGATCTTCCAGGACGATTATGGGTACGGCTACCGGCCCGAATGGCACTGGGACTACGACGATCTGCAGGGCGTCTACCTGGACAACCCACGCCACACGCTGCTGCTGGCGCTGGAAGACGACACCGGCGAGCTGATCGGCATGGGCGGTGTGCGGTCGGGCGGGCCAACCGCCGACACGCTGCCGGTCTGGCTCCGCGAGCGCTATCAGCCCCCGGAGCGGACGGCGCAGATCGTGCGAGTCTTCGTGGCGGCCGGGCAGCGGCGGCGCGGGGTCGCACGCCGGCTCGTGGACGCCCTCCGCGCGTTCGTGCGGGAGGCCGGCGGCTACGAACGCGTCTGCCTGCACACCGAGCAGGCCGTCGCGTTCTGGCAGGCGATGGGCTGCCGCGTCGTGTACGACGGCCGCACGGGCACGCCGCCAGCAGGCTCCGTCCACTTCGAGCTGGACGCGGACTGACGATGGCGTTCAGTACGCCCCGCTCTTGCCGATCACCGCCGGGATCGTCCGCAGGATGATCTCCAGATCCCACCACAGCGACCAGTTGCGGATGTAGTGCAGGTCCAGGCGCACCATGTCGTGGAACGGCACGTCGCTCCGGCCGCTCACCTGCCAGAGGCCCGTCATGCCCGGGACCGCCCGCAGCCGCCCGAACTGCCAGTCCTCGTACTGGGCCACCTCGCTGGGGACGGGTGGGCGCGGCCCCACCAGGCTCATCTGCCCCAGCAGCACGTTGAACAGCTGCGGCAGCTCGTCCAGGCTCGTGCGGCGCAGCACCCGCCCGATCTTCGTGACGCGCGGGTCGTTCCGCATCTTGAACAGCGGCCCCGACGCCTCGTTCTGGGCGCGCAGCTCCTCCAGGAGCCGGTCGGCGTCCTGGCGCATCGAGCGGAATTTCAGCATCGTGAAGCGGACGCCGTCCTTGCCCACCCGCTCCTGTCCGTAGAAGATCGGGCCGGGCGAGTCGAGGCGGATCAAGATGGCGATGGCCGCCATGACCGGCGCGAGGCCGATCACCGCCAGCGTCCCGAACACGAGGTCGAAGGCGCGCTTGAGCCAGGAGACGGGGGCCACCGGCGCAAACCCGATGAACGAGCGCCCGCCGTGGCGGTGCAGCGCGAACCGCTCCGGGAGCGGCTCGCCGAGGTCCGCCGCGAACTTCACCTGAACCGGCCGCCCGAAGCCGCGCGCCACGATCCGGCCGAGCTGCTCGCGACGGCTGGGCGGCAGCGCCACGACGATCTCGTCGACGCCGTACTGTTGCACCAGCCGGTCGAGGCTGGCGATTGGCCCGATCAGCGAGAGCTCGTGGGCCTCGGCGTCCTCCAGGTCGGAGCCGTTGTCCACGTACCCGACCACCTGACAGGAGGTCGCCAGCTCGCGGGCCAGATCGCGCCCGGCCACGTTCGCCCCGACGATCAGCACCTTGCGGGCCGGCACGACTGCGTCGCGGGCCGCCGCGTAGCCGCTGACGGCCAGCCAGCGCCAGCCGACCAGCCCGATCACCGAGAAGGCCCAACCGGCCGCGAACCAGAGCCGCGAAAAGCGAAGATCGCCCAGGAAGAACGACATCGCCACCGTCAGCACCAGGGCCGTCGAGACCGTCGAGACGATCATCTGGAACCGCGTCAGCCAGGAGCGCGGGCGGTCCAGGTCGTAGAACTCGTGGAGGGCGAACAGGACGACGGCGACCAGGCTGACCAGCGCGCCCAGCCGGACGTACTCGTCCAGGCCGAGCGCGGCAGCCTCCAGGTCCGGCACGATGAAGCGGACCCAGTAGGCCAGCAAGAACGCCCCGACGACCAGCAGGGCGTCGCCGGCCATGACCGCGGCTCCCGCCAATAACGGCAGGCGGCGGCCAACCCAGGCCGTGGGAGAGGACCAGCCTTGCCGGCTGGCGGGCACATCAAGCGTGGACATGGCGTACTACAGGTCGTCGTGTGGCGTCGGGCGACGCTCGTCGCGACTCCCCAGTGCCAGCGAGACCGGCCCGGCCAGCGCACAGGCGAGCAGCGCCGAGGCCCAGCCGAGGCCAGCCCCAATCAGGACGGCGCTCCCGCCGAACCGCTGCCAGAACCCGCGCTCGGGCAGCACGTCGTCACGGGCGGCGAAGTGCGGCGCGCTCACGGCGTTGCCTCCGCCGGGACCGCCATGCGCGAGCGCTCCCGCGCCTGCCGCACCAGCCAGAAGAGCACCGGCATGTCGTCGAGGATGTACCGCCGCCAGAGCCGGTGGGGCTCCTGCAGCAGGCGGAACAGCCACTCCAGGCCGGCATGCTGCATCCAGCGCGGCGCGCGCGACACGACGCCCGCCAGCAGGTCGAGCACGCAGCCGACGCCCATCGCCACCGGCACGTCGAGCCGGTCGCGGTTGGCCCGGATCCAGATGTCCTGCTGCGGCGCGCCGAGCGCGACGAAGAGGAACTCCGGCTGCGCGGCGTTGATCGTCGCCAGGATGCGCTCGTTCTCCTCGTGGGTGAGCGGGCCGAACGGCGGCGCGTAGACGCCGGCGATCTTCAGGCCCGGGAACCGCTCCTGCAAGGTCAGGGCGGCCTCGTCGGCCACGCCGGGCGCGGCGCCCAGTAGGAAGATGCTGCTGTCCGTCTCGACGGCCACGCGGCAGCACTCGTCCAGCAGCTCGACGCCCGTCAGACGCTCCGGCACCGGCTCGTCGGTCAGCTTGGAGACCCAGACCAGCGGCATGCCATCGGCCACGGCCAGATCGGCCTTGTTGAGCGTCTCGCGGAAGTAGCTGTCCCGTCGGGAGATCGCGACGAAGTCGAGATTGACGGTGACGATCTGGTTCAGCGTGCCTGACCGCAGGAAGCCCCGAATGCGCTCAACCGCCGACCCGGTATCCACACGGTCGATCAGCACGCCGCCGAGATCGATCCGCCGGCGCGCTTCGCGCCCCGGATGGGTCGGATGGGAGACGATTTTCCCCGCGGCGTGCCGAGGCGTCTTTTGGACCGCCAGCGCCTCAGTTGCCATTTCTCGCCCTCGACTCCTCAATTCCAGCAGCGACGCTTGCCCGTGCGTCGGCCAGATATACATATGATCCGGTGACATACGCACTCTGACCGTAGATACCCCGTTGCAATTTGGTTCCCGGTTGGCCGGCCCGCCCGATGTCCACACCCATCACCCATAGCACCCCTACGACAGCTGCCTGTGCTGGCCCGGAGATCGACCACCACGGGCCAATACCCAGGGCCACCGCCGACCGGGAGCCACGCTGCCGGCGCAACTCCCAGCGGATGCCTGCCTCGCGAACGCCACCCTCTGGGCTGAATCGCTTCGGGGTACGCGTGGGCGCACGCATCCTATGGGATAGAACGCAATGATGTGACGGGGAGGGTCGGGTTGACCGCGCCTTGCTCCTGATCTGTTCACGGTGACGTCTGAAGGTTGCCTGCCACGTTGCTGGCGGGCCGCGGCGATCGGGCCGCGCGCCGTTCCTGCGTCCCGATCGGTCGTCTCTAGAAAACGTCTCAAATGCACCACGGATGCGTGACCTACCAGAACGATCATCGGCGGAACACGGCGCTCAAGATGGCCCGTGCTCGCGTCCGCCGTCGGCCCATCAGCACGAGATTCGGGAGCATCCCGCGCCACGAGTCGGCTGCAAGAAACTGTACCGCCCGCCGCCGCATGTGCCCTTCGAGATTCGCGACTCCTTCGGGCGGCCAGACCTGCCGGTAGAGCAGCCTGACGGGGGCTGTCGGCGCGAGCATCTGCAGCACGCCCGGCGGCACCGGCGCCAGAAAGACGGTCGAGGCCAGCCAGAGCGTATACCAGACGGAGCCCTCCACGCCCTCGGCCTGGGCGTCGGCCTTGACGGCATCCCAGTCGAGCGTCGCGCCGTAGCGCCGCACCAGCAGGTCGATATCTTTGAGCCAGATCAGCCGGTTGAAGCCGTGCTTGTGGACGTGGACGGACAGCTGGATGATCTGATCTTCGAGGCTGAGCATCTGCACGCCAGGCTGGCTCGGCAAGGGCTGCGCGCGCTCCCAGCGTAAGCCCTCGTGGGTCGTGCGGAGGCCCATCTGGAGCGGGTCGAGGTGCAGCTCGACCATCACACCCTCACTGGGGGTGCCGCGCGGCCCCAGGAAGACCCGGTGGAACGCCGTGCCGCCGTGCACATGGTGCGCGTGCGTCTGCCGCTCGACCTCTGCGCCGTGCGGCACCTCCCCCAGCCCGACGCTGAGGATCGCCTGGACGGCGGCAGCTTCGTCAGGCTCGCGGACGTTCAAGTCCAGGTCTGAGTACGGCCGGAGGGTCGGCTCGCGATACACCAGCTGGGAGAGGACGGGGCCTTTCAGCAGGATGAACGGCACCCTGGCCGCCGAGAACGCCTCGGACAACTGCCCGAGGGCCACGTTCAGCCGGGCGACGTGGGCGATCTGCGCCAGGGCGGCGGTCCGCAGGCCGTCTGCCACGAAGACCGGCACGTCCAGTCGGTCGCGGGTGATCGCCTGGCGGACGTAGCCGGAGACGCCGTGGCGGGCGGCCAGCTCGGCGACCGTCTGCCAGTCGCCGACGGCGCGAACGCACTGCTGCAGCTCCCGCGGCAGCAGGGTGTCAGGCTCGCGGACACAGCGGGTGATGAACCGGGCTTCCGGGCTGATCGGCATGCACGTCCCCGCGCCCAGGAGACAGCGGACCGTGTCCTGCCCGTTCCTGGCCGTTCTGGTCACTAGGATTCTAGGATATCGACTTGCGTTTGTGACACAGCGTGAGCGTCTGGTGCGGCCGGGAGCATCGTCGCCCACGGTACGTGCGTGGCGACGGCAAGAGTCCTGAACGCGGACTTACCACCCTGGCATGGCGCGCCAAGTATACTCGCGCCCACCTGGGCCCCTTTTCCTGCCGTTCGGCCGTTATACGGTCAAGACAGGGGCCGCAGGAGCTGTGCGTCAGCATTCAGAGAAGTCTACGCCGGCAGATACAGCTACGCCGTTCGATACAGCCAGGCCATGCTGGACGCCCCGGCGGAGGTCGCACCATGAAGATCCTGCTGGTTGATCAGGATCCGGAGCTGCTCGAACCGATCTCGCGGGCCTTCCTGCGCGGCGGCTACGACGTCGTGTCCGCGCTGGACGGCGAGCGAGCGCTCGACCTGATCCCCACGGCCCGCCCGGATATGGTCGTGTTGGAGCTGGACCTGCCGGGCATCGACGGCTTCGAGGTCTGCCGGCGCGTCCGTATCGACAACCAGGTGCCGCTGATCGTCCTGACCACCCGCGACGACGAAGAGGACGTGATGCGCGCCTTCCGCCTGGGTGTGGATGACTTCGTCGTGAAGCCGTACAGCCCCCGGCTGCTGGTGGCTCGCGCAGCGGCGGTGCTGCGGCGCACGGGCCGGCCCGCCAGGCAGCAGCGCGGCGACCACGTCCAGGCCGGCACGCTCGACCTGGACGTGCAGAGCTTCGAGGTGCGGAAGGACGGCCAGCAGATCCGCCTGACGCCGCTGGAGTTCCGCATCCTCCACATCCTGGCAGCCAACAAGGGGCGGGTGGTCCCGTACGATCGCCTGATCGAGTACGCCTGGGGGCACGACGGCGGCAGCCCCTCGCACTTGAAGATCCGCATTTGCAGCATCCGGAAGAAGCTCGGCCTGCCGGTCAGCGGCGATGTTGGGATCAAGGCTATCGTCGGCACGGGGTACACGCTGCGCGGTTTGTGATGGGTCTGTCAGGGCGGCCGCGGGCACAGGGGGCTGCGATCCTGGCACCATCCGCATACCGTGCGGACCACGCTCCCGTGCTGGCCCACCGGTATTGGTATCATCCTGAAAGAAAGTCAGGCCGAAGAAGGACGATGACCAGAACCCTCTTCGTGGTCAGCGCGAACCTGCCAGACGGTATTCCACCCCAGGGCGACGGTCCCAAAAAGGACTATGCCGCCATCGCCGAGCGGCTCGGGGCGGACCTCCTGGACTGGTCCGCTGCCAGAGGCAACCCGGTCCTGCGCCTGCTCTCGAAGGTCGCCGGCCGCTCGGCGACGCAGGCCCTGCTCGCCTTCCTCCGTCGCCGCCACTACGACGTGATCCTGACTGACGGCGAGCACATCGGCATCCCGCTGGCGCTGCTCCTGAAGCTGGCCTCATCGAAGAAGGCGCACGTCACCATCGGCCACCGACTCTCAACATCCAAGAAGCGCCCGTTCTTCAAGTGGCTGCGCGTCCAGACGCACATGAGCGCCGTCGTGCTGCACTCGCGGTTCCAGTACGACCTGGCCCTGGACGAGCTTGGCTTCTCGAAGGAGCAGTTGGCGCTCCTGCCGTATCAGGTCGATCCCGACTTCTGGCATCCGATGGATGTGCCGGAGGAGCGGCTCGTCACCAGCGCCGGGCTGGAGTATCGCGACTACCCGACGCTCTTCCAGGCGGTTGACGGTCTGGACGTGAAGCTGGTCGTCGGAGCGTCAAGCCACTGGTCGAAGCGGCGGAACACGGCCCTGGACGCGCCGCGCCCGGCCAACGTCGAGGTGAGCAGCTTCAACTACCGCGAACTGCGGGATCTTTTCGCGCGGGCGGCCATCGTGGCGGTCCCCGTGGACGACGTGGACTTCCAGGCCGGCGTGACGACGATCCTCGAAGCGATGGCGATGGGCAAGCCGGTCATCGTGACCCACACCTACGGCCAGACGGACGTGATCCATGACCGCCGCCTGGTGACGCGTGGCAACGGCAACGGCGGGGAGGACCGCGACCGCCCGATCAGCCTGCTGCACGATTTCGCGGAAGAAGAGGGCGTGCCGCTGGAGCCGAACGGCTTCTACGTCCCGCCGAAGGATCCGGGCGCGCTCCACCGCGCCATCGCGTTCCTGCTGGAGAACCCGGAGCACCGCAGGCAGCTCGGGGAGGCCGGCCGCCGGACCGTCGAGCACCTGATGTCGGTGAACCAGTTTGCCGAGCGCATCGCACGGGTGATCGAGCTGGTACGGACGCCGCAGCAGGGCCGGCCGCCACTCTCAATCGTCCCGACGGCCGACCCGCTCACAGCCAGGTCGCGCGGTCGTCAGGTATCCTGACGACCAGGAGCGTCGTGGCAGGATCGCCAGTGCGTCTCGTGATGCGTGCCGTACGCACAGCGCTCGCCCTGGCGGCCGGCGGGCTGGCCGCCCTGACGGGCTATCTGCTGCTGCTGACCGGCGCGGCGCTCTGGGCGCGGCTCATGGGCGTCAGCGGGCCGCCTGAAGGGGGCCAGCGGCGGCGCTTCGCCATCCTGGCGCCGGCCCACGACGAGGAGTCCACCATCGGGCGGCTGCTGGCGAGCACGGCGGCCCTCGACTATCCCAGGTCACGCTACGACGTGGTCGTGGTGGCGGACAACTGCACCGACCGCACGGCGGAGATCGCACGGGCGGCCGGAGCACAGGTCGAGGAACGCTCCGACAACGCCCACCGGGGCAAGGGGTACGCGCTGCGCTGGGTGCTGGCCCGCCTCCGCGAGCGCGGCGCACGCTACGACGCCTACGTGGTGATCGACGCCGATACCGTCGTCGCGCCGGACCTGCTGACACGGATGGATGCCCATTTCGAAGCCGGCAGCGCCGTCGTCCAGGTCTACTACACGGTCCTCAACGCGGACGAGTCGCCGCTGGCGGCGCTGCGGTACGCCGCGCTGGCCGCCTTGCACTATGTTCGCCCGCTCGGCCGTCGTCAGCTCGGGCTGTCCTGCGGCCTGAAGGGCAACGGCATGGGTTTCCTGGCCGAGGTGCTGGAGCAGCACGGCTGGGAGTGGTTCACGCTGGCCGAGGATGTCGAGTTCCACCTGGCGCTGGTCGCGGACGGGCTGCGGGTGGACTTCATCCCCGAGACGACGGTCCTGGCCGACATGCCGGTCACGTTCGCGCAAGCCGAAAGCCAGAACGAGCGCTGGGAGCGCGGCCGGGTCGAGATGCTGCGCGAGCGCGGCCTGGGGCTGCTGCTGGCCGGCCTGCGCCAGCGCGATCCGGTCCGCCTGGACGCCATCGCCGAGCAGTTGATCCCGCCGCTCTCGGTGCCGGTGGTGCTGGCCGGGGCGCTGACCGGGGCCGGGCTGCTGTGCCGCTCGCGGCTGGCCGCCGGGCTGGGGCTGTTCAGCCTGGGCGGCCAGCTTGCCTATGTCCTGACCGGGCTGGTGCTGGTCGGCGCGCCGTGGCGGGTGTATCGCGCCCTCGCCTACGCCCCGACCTATGTCGGCTGGAAGGTGTGGCTGTACGCGCGCTCGCTGGCGGCGCGGGGGTCCGGTCCGTGGATCAGGACGGCCCGGAGCTAAACCAGGGCCGTCCTGAAGGCAGCACGTTGACATGTCGTGAGGTAGCTCCAGCGCGCGTCAGGGCGTCGGGTAGGTGGCCGGCTGCCCCAGCTTGAACCGGCGGATCGAGTACGCCGTGCTGTCCACCGTCACCGACGAGGCCAGATGGTAGCCGTCGGTGTAGTTGACGCCGGCGATGCTGCTGGCGTTGAAGGTGTGGTCGATGACGTCCGCGTGCCACCGCGCGGCGCTGGCGTCGTAGAAGCTGGCGCGGACGCGCAGCTGCGTCGCGGAGACCTGATCCCAGCGGGCGCGGATGATGTCGCCGGCCTCGGGGATGTGGCTGCCGCCGCCAATCGACGCCAGCGGCAGCGGCCACTCGGCGAGGATCGTCGGGCCGGAGCCGTCCCAGACCTCGAAGATCAGCGAGACGAGGCCGCCGCCCCGCCCCATCGGGATCACTTCCAGGTTCTGCTCGCGGTTGATCTCCTTGCGGAAGCCGACCATCGGACCGAAGTAGCTGCCGTTCGCCGGGGTCCGGTTGGACGGCGTGCCGTTCGGCCAGCCGATCTCGATCTCGGCCCAGCCGGAGGTCAAGTCTGGGAAGCGGTCCAGGTTCCGGCCGGACTGGAGCCGGTCGGTGGCGCTGTACAGCCCGTGGACCGGCGCGAGCCGCAGATCGTTCGCCCAGGTGGTCCAGTCGATCTGCCACCCTGCGCCAGACTGGGTGCGATAGTCGATCTCCTGGACGTTGGCTGTCGAGCGGGTGTCGGGGCCGTCCGGCAGGGCGGCGGTGGTCGGCTGACGCCAGCGGTCCACGAACACTTCGAGCGGGCTGGTGCTGTTGGTGTCCACCACGCCGATGGCCGCCTGATCGTAGGTCTCGCTCTGCATGCGGCCCTGGTGGTACCAGCCGAAGAAGGCGCCGTCGATCGAGAAGGCGAAGGCGCGCTTGACGCCCGGCCCGGCCTGGCTGTGCAGCCCCAGCTCCAGCTCGAACCAGCGGTCGGTGGGAACCTGTCCGTAAACCGGGAACTCAATCGACGTGTTATCCCAGTCCCGCTGCCCCACGGCATACAGCGCGCCGTTCTGGCGCACCCGCAGGGACCAGCCGTAGTTGGAGCCGCTGGCCCACAGCCGCCCGAGCGTCAGGTAGCTGGTGGACCCGAGCGCGCTGACGGTGGAGGATGGCACGTAGACGCTGGCGCGCTGCCAGTACCAGTCGCCGGGCCGCTCCTGCCAGGCGCGGCCGGCGGCAGCGTTCTGGAAGTTGACACGCAGGCCGGCCCTGCCGCCGCTGGTGGTGGCCGCACGTGCCACGAAGCTGCCATCCACGGCGGAGACCGCCGAGCTGCGGGTGATGCTGCCGGTACCGGTCACGTCCCTGGAGACGACCCAGGAGGCCGGCTCCGCCTCGAACGCTTCGCGGACCGGCGCGCCGCCCGGCTGCACGGTTCCCGTCGGCGTGGGCGTGACGGCGCGGGTCGGCGTCGCGGTGGGCGCAGGCGTCGGCCAGGCGTTCACGCCGCCGCCCACAAAGGTTGACCAGTCGCCACAGGCGTCGCGGGGCGTCAGCGGGACGGTCACGGCAGCGGTGGCCGGCCCCTGCTGGACGGTGAACGACGCCGTCTGGGTGCCGGCCGGGTAGGTGGCCGTGAAGCCGCCGGTGGTGCTGGTGGGCCGGCCCGGCACGTCGATGCGCGCGTTCGAGGCCGTCCCGAACCGGATCGACTGGAGGTCGCCAGCCCCGGCGGTCACCGTCACGGTCAGGATGCTGGGCACCGCACGGCTCATGACCACCTGGACGGCGGGACGTGGACTCGGGCAGGCGCCGGCGGCTTGCCGGAGGGGCATCGTGTTGGCGGCGGACCCGGTGGCAGTCACGGGGCCAGCCGCTGGACCGGCCCTGAGGCCCAGTGCCAGGGCGAGCACCAGCAAGGCGCCTGCCAGCGCAGCAGCAGATCGGCTCGCGACCCGGGAATTCGGTTGCGGCTCTGGCATCGGCTCGGTCCCCTGCACCGGGCGTGACGAAGGCGCGCGCATCGGAGGCTACGTGTCGGGCCGGCCCGCCCTGGCCGACGCGGCGTGCATTGCTCCACGGTAGGATACGCCGGATCTCCTTGCGAATACGCATACGTGTGGGCAAAGGATGTAACCGCCTGACAGGCAGCGCCCCGTGCCCGCGCTCCTTGTCGCGCGCCCAGCACGCACATCGGCCGCTGGATCGGCAGCGTCCCGATCCAGCGGCCGATGTGTACCTCTGACATGTGATGGCACGGTCTTGCGTGCCCTGGGGCCGGGGCGCTCACGAGCCGAGCGCCATCCGGCCTTGCGGTGCGGGAACCGTGCCGCGCGTCAGGGCGTGACGATGAAGGCGTCGATCCCGACGTAGTAGCCGCTGGACGCGGACTGCTTGCTCCGGGTCACCACGACCTGGATCGTGTGGCTGCCGCGCGTGACGTTGTAGGTCGCCTTCTTCTGTGCGGTGGACGCGCCGTACTGGTCGAGCGTCCCGACCACGGCGCCGTCGATCTTGATCTGCGCGATGCCTCGGTTCGTATTCTGCCGATAGACGAGCTGAATGCTCGATCCCGTGAAGGTGTACGAGGCCGAGTCTCCTCCGAACTCGCCGAGCTTCTCGGAACCGCCAACGGCCGCGGAATCCGTCGTCACGGGCCACCAGCCCTTCCAGGTGATGCTGGCGCTCGTGCTGTCGATGGTTGTGGTTGCGCCCGAAGCCGGCGTCGCGGTGGCCGGCGCCGTGGTCGAGGTGGGGACACGGGTAGAGGTTGGGACGGCCGTCGGGGGCGACGTGGGAGCCGACGTTGCCGTCGCCGGCGGAGACGTTGGCGCTGAGGTCGCCTTCGGCGTGGCCGTCGCGGTGGCGGTCCCCGGAGAGGACGCCCCGCCGCCATCGACGAGCAGCGCATCAAGGCCGACGTAGTATCCGGACGATGCGGACTGCTTGGCGCGATTCACGACGATCTGGATGGTGTGCGCGCCCGGGGCGACGGAATAGGTCGCCTTTTGCTGTGCGAGCGCCGGCCCGTATTGATCGAGTTGTCCAACGGTCGTGCCGTCGATCTTGATGGCAGCGATCCCGCGATTGGTGTCCTGCCGATAGACGACCTGAACGCTTGATCCAGTGAACGTGTGGGACGCGGAGTCGCCGCCGAATTCGCCAATGCGCTCGGACCCGCTGAGCGCGCTGGAATCGGTCTGCGCCGGCCACCAGCCACTGAAGGTGATCGCCGTGCTGGCGCTGTCCACGACCGAGCCGCCGCCTGACGAGGCCGGCGTGGCCGTGGGAGCGGTGACGGTGGCTGTCGGGGTGGCGGTAGACGAGACCGGCGAGGTGGGGGTCGCGGTGCCCGTGCCGCCGGAGCCGCTGTGGCGGAAGACCGACAGCTCGCCGCCGTTCCCCGAGACGATCACGT
>JADZEM010000076.1 GCA_020850535.1 Chloroflexota bacterium | reverse complement strand
GGGCTTGAAAGCCCCGCCTACCATCCTGCAGTCGCTGCGCGACGCGCCAGTCGCACCAGTGCCGGCCGTTCCCGGCGGCCGTCGCGCAGCGACGGCGTGACTGTAGGCGGGGACTTCAGTCCCCGACTGCCCGTTGAACATGCAATCGCCCTGCGTATTGCTATCCGCCACGAGATCCCCCTGAACTGGTGAAGCTATCATGGCAGGCTTCACCAGCGACGAGATGATAGCGAACGAGTGAAATGGATTGGCGGGAACGCTTGCGGTACGCGCTCTACTGCTGGCGGCCAGCCTCAGTCGCATCGATTTAGAGATGCCTTCGCTCAAACGTGACGGCGTGGCCAGCTATCGGCTACCGTGTCCATCTATGTCCTGATGCCATGACGGCGTGTGCAGGACTGCGGCTACAGGGTGTTCTGTGGCCTATCTGGAACGAGGGAGTTTCCAGCGATGGCGAGGGTGCACGGGTTTTCGCGTCGAGAGCTGTTCGCGTTCGGGTTCAAGGGAGCGGCGAGTCTGGCGGGGCTCGGACTCCTGGCAGCGTGTAGTCAGGCGTCCGCGCCGCCGGCCGCGAAGCCGGCTGAGGCGCCCAAACCCGCCGAGGCGGCGAAACCAGCCGCCACCACGGCCCCCGCGGTGGCGAAGCCGGCCGAGGCCACGAAGCCGGCCGAGGCCGCCAAACCTGCCGAGGCCGCCAAACCTGCCGAGGTCGCGAAACCGACGGCGGCGGCTGCCGCGCCGGCAAAGCCGGCTGGCGAGCCGAAGCTTGGCGCGCAACTGATCGGGAAGCTCGAAGGGCCGACGATCATCACAGACGTCGCCCAGTTCCCGAAGAGCTTCAAGGAAGCGCCGATGCTCGCGGAGCTGGTCAAGGCGGGCAAGCTGCCACCCGTCGAGCAGCGCGTGCCACAAGACCCGCTCGTCGTGAAGCCGGTCCACGAGATCGGGAAGTACGGCGGCACGTGGCGTCGAGGCTTCACTGGCCCCGGCGACAAGTGGAACGGCTGGCGCGCGGCCTCCGGTCCAGACAGCATCCTCTTCTGGGACTACACCGGCGAGAAGGTCGTCCCGAACATTGCCAGAGACTTCAAGATCGAAGACGGCGGCAAGGTGCTGGTGCTGAACCTGCGGCGCGGCATGAAGTGGTCTGACGGGACGCCGTTCACCGCCGACGCCTTCACGTTCTGGTTCGAGGAGATCTACCAGAACAAGGAGCTGGTGCCGTCCGGGCACACCCTGATGAGCATCAACGGGAAGCCCGGCAAGATCGAGAAGGGCGCCGACGAGTTCACCGTCCGCTACGTCTTCCCCGATCCGTACTACCTGCTGCCGGACGTGCTGGCCGGCTCGACGGCGATCTCCGGGCACGCCTTTCAGGGTCTCAACTTCCTCGGCTCGTTTGCGCCAGGGCACTACCTCAAGCAGTACCTGCCGAAGTACGCAAACAAGGAGCAGCTCGACGCCGACGTCAAGGCGGCAGGGTTCGACAACTGGGTCAACCTGATCAAGTTCAAGAACGACTGGACCCTGAACCCCGACCTGCCGGTCGTGACGCCCTGGGTCACCAGGACGCCGATCAACAATCCGACCTTCGTGCTGGAGCGGAACCCGTACAGCATCTGGGTGGACCCAGAGGGCAACCAGCTGCCGTACCTCGACAAGGTCCAGATGACGCTCGCCGAGAACCTGGAGGTGCTCAACCTCCGGACCATCGCCGGCGAGTACGACATGCAAGAGCGGCACGTCGACGCGGGCAAGATCCCGGTCATCCTGGAGAACCAGCAGAAGGGCAACTACCGGCTGCTCCTCGATCCTGGAGACTACGGCGCGGACTGCTACATCCGCTTCAACCTGTCGTACGAGGCGGACCCCGAGATCGCGAAGTGGCTGACGAACGTCGACTTCCGCCGGGCGCTCTCGCTCGGCGTGGACCGCGACCAGCTCAACGAGACGTTCTGGCTGGGCCTGGGGACGCCGGGCTCGCTGGTGCCCGTCGAGACGAACAAGTACAACCCTGGCCCGGAGTATCGGACCCTCTGGCACAGCTACGATCAGAAGAAGGCGAACGAGATGCTCGACGCCATCGGCCTGTCGCAGAAGGATCCCGAGGGCTTCCGGACGCGGACCGATGGCAAGGGGCGTTTGCGGATCGAGCTGCAGACCAAGGGCGGCCAGTTCCTCCAGTACACCCGCATCGGCGAGATGATGCGCGACCAGTGGAAGCGCATCGGTATCGACCTGATCGTGCAGGAGAACGAGCGCTCGCTGGCCGAGCGCCGCGCCGCCGGCAACGAGACCCATCTGGATGCCTGGGTCGCGGACGGCTCGGAGCACATGTTCACGTTCCCAGACCAGATCTTCCCGTCGAACACCACGACTGCTGGCGGCATCCTGTATGCGAAGTGGTATCTCTCGAACGGCAAGGAGGGGAAGGAGCCGCCGGCCTACCTGAAGGAGATCTACGACCTGTTCCGGCGTGGGTACGGCATGCCCGAGGATGAGCGGATCCAGGCCGGCCGCCAGATCTGGAAGCTCGTGACGGACAACGTCATCTCCATTGGCGTGGTCGGGCTCTCTCCGGCGGCGCAGGGTATCCGCGTGGCGAAGAACAACTTCGGGAACATCCCCGCGCGGATGTACAACAGCCCGGACGGCAAGTCGCCGGGCATCTCGCGGCCGGTGACCTTCTACTTCAAGAGCTGACGCTGGCCGCTCCCTTGCTCCCCTTGCTCAAGGGGGCGACGGCCATCTGACGGATCTACCAGACGGCAGCCCGCCATCCAGGCGGGCTGCCGTCTGGCGTCGCCGGCTGGCGTACAATCTTGACGGAGACCCCATCAGATTTGCTGCTGCCCGCCCCTGGGGAGGTTGGGACATGGCCGTGCGCGTCGAAGCGTCCACCAGTCTGGAAGCCGGTGACCATCTCACTCGCGAGGAGTTCCACCGCCGGTACCTCGCGCGCCCGGACATCAAGAAGGCCGAGCTTATCGATGGAGTGGTCTACGTGCCATCGCCAGTTCGCATAGCCCAACATGGTGAGCCACATGGATTCATCATGGGTTGGCTGGCTCTCTACGTCTCGCAGTCGCCTGGCGTGCGTTTTGGCGACAATGTGACGGTCTACCTGGATGCGAAGGTTGAAGTTCAGCCGGACGCCATCCTTTTCCGGCCAGGGTTCGGCGGCCCGCGCGAGACCGAGGACGGCTACCTCGAAGGTGCTCCTCAACTCGTGGTCGAAGTCGCCGCGAGCTCCGCCACCTACGACCTCCACGTCAAGAAGGAAGCGTACCGGCGGAACGGCGTCCGTGAGTACGTCGTCTGGCGCGTGCTGAACGAGGCGATTGACTGGTTCCGGCTCCAGGGCGGCGAGTACGTGCTCGTCGAGCCTGACGCGGATGGCATCATCGAGAGCGAGCAATTCCCCGGCCTCCACCTCCACGTCCCGAGCATGCTGTCCGGCGATCTGGCGGCCGTGCTCGCCCGTCTGCGCGGCGCTGGCGCGTAGCCGCCGAGCTGGCCCCGCCGTTCGAAGCTGCGCGGCAGGTTCGCGCGCCGGGCGGTGCAGCTATCTGCCAGTTGGTCGCTGGCCGGCGTACCCTCTCCAGTGCAGGCGTGTGCTGCATCGTCCGGCCAGGGCGATCCAGCCGCGCCGCTCACGTTCCGGGGAGGGGATCGCGATGCGGAAGATCGTCGACACCATCCTGCCGACCACGATGGTTGGCTCGTACCCGCGCCCGCACTGGTTCACTCAGCAGTTGAACGGCCGAGACGTGCGGGTCGCGTTCAAGAATGTCGACCATGCCGAGGCCTACGCCGACGCTACCCACGCCGTCATCCACGATCAGGAGACGGCTGGCCTCGACATCATCACCGACGGCCAGATGTACTACGACGACTACGTCGGCGTCATCGGCTCGTTCTGCTGGTACATGTATGAGCGCATCGGCGGCTTCGAGGAGGCCAAGGAGGAGCACCCGTCGGCGGTGGGCGCGGCTACGATGAGCAAGGAGATCGCGCTGCTCTCGGACTGGGGCGGCGTGGTCAACAGCGGGCCGGTCAAGCACGGCCCGATCCGCCTGGTGGACCTGTACAAGGTTGCGAAGCGGTTCGCCAGGAAGCCGATGAAGGTCTCGGTGGGGGCGGGGCCGGTCAACCTGGCGTGGCACGTCTACTTCAAGCACTACAAGGATCCGCGTGAGCTGTCGTACGCGCTCGCCCCGATCTTCAACCAGGAGATGAAGGATCTGGTGGCCGAGGGCGCGACCTTCCTCCAGTTCGAGGATCTCGGGTCGTGGCTGCCGCTGTTCACCGGCAACGAGGACGACTACACCTGGATCGCGGATGTGCTGGCCCAGTGCTTCGACGGGGTGGACGCGAAGATCGCGTGGCACTTCTGCTACGGCAACGCCTGGGGCAACCGGCTCTCCGGCATCTTCCCGGCCGGCTACGAGACGGTCCTGCCGTACTTCTACGATGTGCCAGTCGATCAGTTCGTGCTGGACTTCGCCAACCGCGACATGGTGGATCTCGACGCGCTGAAGACGCTGCCCGCCGACAAGGAAGTGGCCGTCGGCGTGGTGGACATCCGCAATATGATGGTCGAGACGCCCGAGGAGATCGCAGCGCGCATCCGCAAGGTGATCGCGGTGGTGCCGCCGGAGCGCGTCTACCTGACGACGGACTGCGGCATGAAGCCGCTCTCGCGGATGGTGGCGCAGATGAAGCTCAAGGCGCTGGCCGAGGGCGCGGCGATTGTCCGCAAGGAGCTTGGCGCATAGGGCGGGACGGGTAGGGGCGAAGGCCTGCACCACCCCCTACCCCAGCGCCGCCGACTCTGTCCGTGTCATTCCATCCGTGTCGGTGCGCTCGACCAGCACCTGCCCGCCGACCATCTGCCGCCCGTCGATCTGGTAGCTCTCGGGGCCGGCTGCCAGCCAGACGGCGTAGGTGGCGGTCGCGGTGGCAATCGTCAGGCCGACCGCCTGTTCTGCGCCGACCGCCGTGCCACCGCGCGTGGCCGGGCGGATGGTGACCGTCTCCGAGCCGTCGCCGCCCTCCAGCAGCGCTGACAGGAACGCCGTCGAGGCCGCCTGCCGCCGCACGATCAGCGCCGAGACCATCGTCGGATCGTTGTTCTGGTCCGGCCCGCCGATGTACCCCCGGCCGGCGATGACGGTCGTGCCGGGGGCAGCGCCCACCCAGAGCGCGCTCTGCGAGCCGTCCGCCAGCGTCCAGCGCGCCCGCCAGGGGGCGTCTGTGCGGCCGTCAAAGACGTCCTCAAGCTCCTGGTAGCCGGGCAGCGGCGGGGCGCGCCGGGCCTGGGTCGGCAGCTCGACGGCGAGATCGCCGGCGTGGTGCAAGGCCCAGTCGAGCGTGGCTTCCTGGCCGCCGGTCACCAGGAACAGGTCGAGCAGGCCAACGTCCAGCAGCACGCAGATGCGGTCCAGCAGCGTGCCAGGGTAGGCCGAGCCACTGCGGACCCTGCTGACCTGCGCCAGCGTGCCGGCCTGGAACGCCACGATCTCGGTCGGGCCGCCGCGTCCCTGGCTCTTGCCCTCCACGATCACCGTGCTGTGGGAGATGGTTTGCCGATACCAGCCAGCGTGGAGCGGATCGGCGTACTTGATCGAGGCCGGGGCCGGCACGACGCGGTTCGGGCCGGCCGACAGGTCGATCTCCAGCTGCGCGGGCTGGCTGTGGCTGCCCACGTACGGCATCGCGTTGATCGCAAGCTGCAGTCGGCGGGAGCCTTCCCCCGCGCGCAGCACGGGGATGGTGCGGTCGGCCAGGATCGTGCTCGGGCCGCTGCCGGTCGTCAGTTCGGAAGGAGCGGGTAGCTCGGCCACACCGTACACGAGGCTGTGGTAACTGTTGCTCCGGCCGGCCCTGGCTACCAGCGCACCGTAGCGTGGATCGCCGTAGCGAGCGTACGCGATCTCGTACTGGCGTCCGCGCCACGACTCGAAGAGCGAGGCCGGCGGGCCGTCGTTGAAGGCCGGCAGGCGTCCTTCGGCGTCGGCGTAGGCCAGCGGGAACTCGAAGGCGGCACGCAACAGCGGCAGGCCGTACGGATCGTAGCCGTTGCGCTGGGCGGCCTCGGCCAGCCCGAGGATGCCCTCCAGGGCGTAGTAGTGGTAGTGGACGCTGCCCTCGTACCAGAAGCCGTCGGCGGTGTAGCTGGCGCCGGGACTGAGCTGATAGACGAGGCCGCTGTCCGGCTTCAGGATCGCATGCTCGACGTAACGCGGCTCGGCCAGCGCGAAGCCGGTCAGACCGATGCCGAGGTTGTAGTAGGTCTGGTGGTTCTGCCGGCCGACGTTGTAGGCCGTGAGCAGGTCGGCGGCTGGCCGGAGCAGGCCGCTGGCGATGGTCTGCCGGTCCTCGGCGGCGATCCCCTCCTGCACGAGGTCGTAGCCGAAGGCGAGCGCGGCCAGCCAGATCCCCTCATCCAGCCCCTGCGAGGTGGCCTTGCCGGGGTGGTACGCTTTCGGCCCGGTGCGGCCATACTGATCGTGCGGCTCGTAGCCAGGGTAGCGGGTGGCGTACCCGAGCAGGATCGAACGGGCGGCCTGGACGTAGGCCATGTCGTCCGTGAGCCGGTAGACGATCCCAAGCGCACGCACGCCCTCGGCCAGCCGATTGTGGACGCGGGTGATCTCGTACCCCTCGCCGCCGGCGTGGAACCAGCCGCCGCCGGTCTCGGGGATGGGCGGCGCGCCCGCGACCAGCCCGTCAGCGAACCGCTTGAGCGAGCCGAAGACGTCACGCGCCCACGCCTGACCGTCGATTTTGGCGCGGATCGCCGTGAAGTCGTCTGGCAGCAGGATGCGCGGCGTTGGCCCGGCCTGCTTGCCCAGGACCGCTGCCACGGCCGACCGTGCGGCTGACGTGACGCGGCCGTCCGCCCCGGCCGCCAGCCCGAAGGTGGCTGCTACGCCGGCCGCGAGTGTCACGCGCAGCGCGGTCCGCCGGCTGATCCGCTGGCTGCGTCGGTGCATCTGACTCACGCTGACGGCCCTCCTGGCACACGGCTCCGAGGGAATGAACGAGATCAGCGGAAGATTGTGCCGTGCTGGCTCGCCGCCTGTGCCCTGATGAGGCTCCGGGGCGTGGCGCTGGCACACCGTGCGGCCAGCAGGCACACTCCTGTCTACGACGACGAGGGAGGGCTGAGCTATGGCAGACAGGCTCGCCGGCAAGGTTGCGCTGATCACGGGTGGGGCTGGCGGCATCGGCGCCGCCACCGCCGAGCTCTTCGTCCGCGAGGGCGCATCGGCGACGATCGTGGACCCGGTGGCTGAGGCCGTGGGCCGGGCGTCCACCAACATCGACCCCACCGGCGAGCAGGTGCTGGGCATCGTGGCGGACGTGGGGCAGGAGGCCGACGCCGAGCAGGCGGTCCTGGCAACGGTCCAGCAGTTCGGCCGGCTCGACATCCTGGTGACGGCGGCTGGCGTCCGACTGTACGGCCCGGTCACCGAGGCGACCGCCGAGTCATGGCACTGGATCCTCGGGGCGAACCTGCTGGGTGCGGCGTTCGCGGCCAAGTTCGCGATCCCGGAGATGGCTGCAAACGGCGGCGGCGTGATCGTCAACGTGTCGTCCACCAATGCCATCAACGGGCGGGCCGGCATGGCTCAGTACGACGCGACCAAGGCCGCGCTGCTGGCGCTGACTCGCTCGATGGCCTGCGACCACGCGTCTCAGGGGATCAGGGTCAACGCCGTCTGCCCCGGCTTCACGATCACGCCGTTCCACATCCGTCGCAAGGCCGAGGCGCTGGGCGTCTCCTATGACGAGGCCCAGGCGATCCTGCGCGAGGAGCCGGCCGCGAACCTGCTCGGGCGGGGCGCTGACCCGATGGAGATCGCGCGGTGCATCCTGTTCCTGGCCAGCGACGAGTCAGGCATCGTGACCGGCGAGACGCTGATGGCGAGCGGCGGCAGCGGGATGGTGGGCACGATCTCGTTCTCGTCGGGAACGTAGGGAAGGCAACTTCGCGGCAGTGGGGGTGCCCGCCGTGCGAGGGGGCGTCGATGCCGTCGAGGCCGAGCCTCTGGAAGAAGGCGAGGGCTTCGGGGGCGTTCAGCTCAGGCGTGGCGATGGTGTTGCCGGCGAGACACACTCGGCCAGTCATCGGGTCTGGATCGCGTCGACGACGGCGTCGAGGCGGCGAGAGATCTCCTGAAGGATCGCGAGGTCTGTGGCGGGGCGGCCCGGCGAGCGCGGGTGCGTGGCAGGATCGGGGATCCGGCCACGCAGGTAGAGGAACTGGGCGGCGCTGTGCTTGTAGGCCGGCACCGGCGCACGGAACGCGAACGCCCCCAGGTACTGGAGGACGTCGTTCAGCATGAAGAAACGAGCGTCGCCGGCCGCCCACAGCCGATCCCGTAGCGCGAACGCCTCGGGCGCGAACGACGAGAGGCCCAGGAGGTAGTCGCTGCCGTAGATGACCATGTCGATGGCGAGGTCGTTGCCGGTGTAGACCTTGAAGTCGGGGCGGAGACGGTCGCGCAGCGCCAGCCGCTGCCACTCCTGGGCGCGGTCCAGCGAGGAGTGCTTGATGCCGAGCAGGCCGGGAATCTGAAGCAGCTCCTCGAACAGCCCCAGCGAGTAGATGGTCCCGAACGGCGCGAACATCGAGCCAAGCTCGAAGCCGAGGATCGGGCCGACCCGCTCGGAGACGGCGCGGTAGACCCGCGCGATCTCCCCGTCTGGCAGGCTGGTCAGGGCGGTGCTCTGGAAGAGGATTGGCGTGCCGCCGCGCTCGCGGATCTGCTCGCCCTCGCGACAGTACAGCGCGATCAAGTCGTCGGCGGACTGACCGGGCAGCGCCCTGTCCTCGCCAATCTTGTCCTCAAGAAACGCGCCCGCCACGAAGGGCCGCCCGCCGAGCGTCTGCGCCGCGATCTTCAGCACCTGGGTGCGCTCGTCGTCGGTCAGGAGGTGGACGTAGCCGGTGTCCATGTTGACGGCTGGCCGCAGGCCCGCGCTGGCCGTGCGCTCCAGGTTGTCGGCGTAGGCCTGCCAGTCTGGTTGGCCATCCGCGCGGTAGGGGAGCAGCAGCGCCGAGATGCCGTCGATCTGGCGCGGCTGCACCCGCGCCTGGACAGACCGGACGCTCTGTGTCGGGTCAGGGGCAGTGGAAGGTCCGCTGGGCCGCATCGCCGCCGCTCCATCTGGAAGGGTGAGACTGCCGCGAGGGTGGGATCGGGCGTCGCCGGGCCGCTGGCGCGCTCCCCGACATGGTACCCGACAGGGAATCGTAGGCTTGCCGTGCAGCGTCGTCGGGGCTTGAAAGCCCCGCCTACCATCCTGCAGTCGCTTCGCGACGCTCCAGGCTCACCTGTTGCCGCTGCTCCCGGCGTCCGTCGCGCAGCGACGGAATGACTGTAGGCGGGGACTTCAGTCCCCGACTGCGCGTTTCACCGCTCTCTGGGAGCACCAGCGACCGTGCGACGGCGCTGGGGAGGCAGAGACCACTCGAGCCAGTTCTTGCTGGGCCGATCTGAGCGGCTGACTGATGGGTGTGACGTTTCCTACGTGCGAAGGCCGCGCGCGGCCCAGGCGCGGGTGGTGAGCCGAATCGCCCCGTCGGCGGCAGTTGGGAGAGTGGCGCGGAGTCGCTCGCGGAGCGCTGCCCGCGCCGTCTCCGTCAGCGATGTCACGTAGCTCGGGGCCGGCCCCTGCGCGCCGAGGAACGGCGACCAGTAGTCCTCGAAGTCGCGGAAGACGGTCGGCTCGTCGATGGCGCGCACCTCGACCTGGGCCAGACCAGCGTCGCGGAAGAGCTGCGCGAGCGGCTCGGGCTGGCAGATCGGGAAGCGTCGGCCTTCGTCCAGCGGGACGGCGTTGGGATCGAGCGCCGCCGCGGCGTCCCAGAAGTGGCGCATCATCTGCATGCCCTCGGCGTAGTCCCAGAGGTAGAGCGCCACGGTCCCGTCGGAGCGGACCGTACGGGCCATCTCGGCCAGGGCCCGCTCGGGCTGCGGGATGAAGTTGAGGACGAGGCCGCTCACCGCACAGTCAAACCGGCCGGCGTCGAAGGGGAGCGCCTGGGCATCGGCCACCTCGAAGCTCGCGCGGCGGTCTTGCACCTGGGTACGGACGTACTCCACGAACCCCTGCGAGGCGTCGATGCCGACGACCTCGGCCGGCGCTGCCTCGCGCAGAATCGTGGCGCTGAGCGCCCCGGTCCCGCAGCCAACGTCGAGCCACGCCCCGCCGTCTGCCTGCCCGAGCCACTCGACGAATGTCCGCGCGACGGGCCGACTCCAGCGCCCGACGTACCTGTCATAGGGAGCGCCGCTTGCCCAGATGCTCATGGTGGCTCCGAGAGGATGCACCGCGACGGAAGCCGCTGGGGGCGGCCTGGGAGGTCTCCACGGACCTGCCCACTCGTCCAGCGTAGCACAGGATGGCTCGCTGCGCGCCGGTCAGAACGCGCCGGCGCCGCCGCCCACGAACGTTGACCAGTCGCCGCAGTCATCCTCGACCACCAGCGGCACCGTCGCGCCGACGCCGCTCTGGACCCGCTCGACGATGAAGTGGGCCGGGCCAGCTCCGGCCGGCCACACCACCCGCGTGCCGCCAGCCACCGTCTGCCCGTTCACCAGGATGCGGGCGTTGGTCGGCGTGCCAAACCGCAGCGCCTGGACCGTGTTGTTCGGCGCGCCCGAGCCGACCCCAGCCGCGATCGTCACGTCCAGGCGGCCGGCCGTCAGGCGGGAGGTGGTGACGCGTGCGTGCGGCCTGGGGGAGCAGGACGGGCGCGGCGTCGGCGAGAGCGTTGGCGTGGGGGTGCGTGTTGGCGTCGGCGGGACCGTGGCCGTGGGCGGGATCGTCGGCGTTGGGGTCTGCGTCGGGCCGGCGCTCCGTGCCTGGCCGGAGTTCGCGTTGACCATCAACGACGACTCGTCCACGAACTCCAGGTTGCTCCCCACGATGTTTCGCAGTTGCTGGAGGTTCGTGTTGTTCCACCGCGCGTCCGGCGCGCCGCTGATGTACCAGTTCGAGCCGTTGTCCGCCAGGATCATCCCGTACCGTCGCAGGGCGGTCAGCACGATCCGCACCTCGGCCGGGTAGGACGAGATGTTGACGCTGGACTTGAGCCGCGCCCGGGCGCCCATCGGCGGAACGTTCGGGCTGGTGTTGCTCGACGCCTCGTGGCGGGCCGGCCAGATGTACGCATCCTGGGTCACCTGGGCCGTGAAGCGCAGCGCGTGGGCGATCTCCCCCGCCGCGATCTCGTCGTAGCGGGCGAGGCCGGGCAGGATCGGCAGGCCGGCCGCATCCGCCGAGGTCCAGCCGTCCGGCCGCAGCGCGTGCGAGTTGAGATCGTAGACCGCGCCCGAGCCGGCCGTCCAGACGCCCGGCGAGGTCTGCGTGGCCGCGTAGACCTCCGTCAGCAGGCAGCGGTCACGGTCCACCACCAGCACGTGCCGGTCACCGCCGCCCTCGACGGGCGCATCGTCCGGCAGCCGGTACGGGCCAGCGTCGCTCTCGTCTGCGTACTCGAAGTCGATGCTCGCCGCCGCCTGGCTGCCGGGCGCGGTCGTGTACGGGATCCCGATAGGGTAGCCGTTCCAGAGGCCGCTGCCGAAGTCGGCCTTGAGCCCCGTGGACGCGCCGATGCTGCTGACCCAGTTGTCCGACTTCGTGTGGACGGGCAGACTGTCGATGCGCGTGTTCCAGATGTTGTCCGC
The DNA here is from genome assembly GCA_020850535.1 of Chloroflexota bacterium. Lineage (NCBI taxonomy): Bacteria > Bacillati > Chloroflexota > Chloroflexota bacterium. Next base: position 20,273 of record JADZEM010000076.1, on the reverse strand, counting down.
TGGGAACAGCTGGCAGCCGCCGATGGCTGGCACGGCTGCCGCTGGCGCAGCATCACTGGCGGGCGTCGTAACCAGTACCGTCGCCAGCCCGGCCGCCAGCAGCACGCTCGCCGCCGCCCGCGCGCCGAGCCTGGCACGGTCGGTACGTCGGGGCTTGGCACGCCGCGACTCGGCACGCTGCCACCGCCTCCAGATGTTGCTGCACGCCGCCCATCGCATCCGTCTGCTCCTCGTCCGATCTGTGTCTCTCGGCCGCCAGGAGCGGTCACCTCTCCAAGGGTAACGAGATGCGGCCTGTCGCGGACATGCGCCATGCGGGCCATTTCTCCGCGACACACGGACCATGGGGCAGGCTGGGGTGCAGGCCCACCAGCTCCGCGTCGGGAGGTGGCGGGCTGGTGGCGCGGATCTTGTGGACCCCTGCACTGACCACGCAGCCGTCGGGCGAGCGGTGCAAGGGGCCGCGGTGTAGGGAGTCACACGGGGGGCGCCGGAACGCAGGCGGGCGGCGGCTCGCGAGCAGAGCGTTGTTCGCGGGCGCACGGACGTTCACCGGCACACAGAACGCGCGCCTCTCCGGCAGCGTCACACTGGAGGGCGCATGTCTCAGGGAGCAGCGCATGACAGGAAGACTCAGCAGATCATTGCAGGCGGTGATGCGGACGGCGTTGTATCTGGCGGCGCTGCTCCTCACGGTGACGGCGCTGCTGGGTGGGGCCGGGCGCGTCAAGGCGCAGGCCGCCGACGCATTCCCCGGCTTGGCCGCGGGCGAGCGCGTCTACGACGAGACCGGCGCCTCGCTGACGCCGGGGCAGGCGGCCGATCTGCGGCAGCGGCTGGATCGGCTGCGGGCAGATGGGGCGGACGTGATCGTCTATGCGCGGGCGCGCCGGGCCACGCCCTCGGAGACGCTCGCGCAGGTTGAGGCGTTGCAGCAGGCCTGGGTCGCCAGAACCGGTGCGAGCCAGGATCGGGCGGCTGCGATCTTGATCAACCGTAATCCGGACGATCCAAACGATGCCCGCGCTGGCATCTTTGTCGGGAAGGTATTCCAGGAGGGGAACGTCCCGCCCGGCGAGCAGCGCGACATCGTGTCCGAGGCGCTGATCCCGCCGTTGCGGCAGGGCGATGTCTACGGGAGCCTGGCGGCCGGGCTGGATCGGCTGGACAGCAGCATCCGGAACGGCCCCCCGCGGAGCGCGCTCCAACAAGGGGCAGCCCGGGCGAGTGAGCCCTGGCTCCCCTGGGCCGAAGCTGTCGTCGCGCTGGTCGGGTTTGCTGCCGTCATCGTCCTGTTCCAGCGTCGTGCTACCACCAGCCAGCGGGGGCCGGCCCCGACGACCGTCCGCCCCGGCCCGCTGCCGCCGGCGTTGGCCGGGGCGCTCGTCAGTGGCGGTGCTCAGCCGTCAGCGGTCCCGGCCGTCCTCCTGAATCTTGCGACGCGCGGTGCGCTCGCCATTGAAGCGGAGAGCACCGGCGGGTGGGGGCGCAAGCCGACGGTGCAGGTGCGCCTGCTCGACCCGTCCCGTGTCCGCAACGAGATCGAAGGGGCCGTCTGGAGCGACCTGCAGCAGCGCGCGCGAGACAGCGTGGTCTCCAGTAAGGAGCTGCAGAAGGTCTCACAGTCCAGCGCGGGGGTGCGGGATGTCATCGAGCGTCAGTTGCGCGCGGAGGGCTGGCTCCAGCCGGGCGCAGGATGTGCCCGCGCGGGCCTGTTGATCGTCGGGTGTGTGGCCGGCGGGCTGGCCCTGGTCACGATGCTCGCGGCCGGCAGCGTCGAGGGCTGGCTGGCCCTGGTCGGGAGCGTCGCGCTCATCGCCCTCGCAGTGGTTGCCTTCGTCATGTATGCCATGTTCCCCCGGCTGTCGCAGGCCGGCCAGGAGGCGGCGCTCGGATGGAAAGCCTACCGGGCCGGCTTGAAGCAGGCCGCGAAGGACGAGACGGTGAGCCTCGACCTTGACGACGCCCTGCCGGATATCGTCGCGCTGAACCTCGGATCGGACATGAAGCAGCGGCTGGAGGCGGCGACGGCCTCCGGGGCCACCCTGCGCGCCTTCGCCTCGGCCAGCGGTGCGCGAGATGTTGCAGCGATGCCCGCCGGCTATCCCTGGTGGATCGCCTTCGTCAGCTCGACGCCGTCGAGTGCCAGCAGCGGGGCCGGCAGCGTCGTCAGCGGCGTGGGTGCTGGCGGTGGCGGCGGGGCGGCCGGCAGCACGTAGCCGGCGGCGTGAGGGCGCACGGGTTCTGGCCGGGCGGCAGTCTATCGGGCTGCTCGCCCGGCTTCAGCCTGGCGTGCCAGCCAGAAATCAGGCAAATCATGCGTGCCCGGCACGTATCGATTCGCGCAGGAGTTACCAGAACGGTAGAATCCCTCGTACCGATCGAGAGGAATGCCGATGCAGCCGGCTCGCAGCTTATTTGCCCAGAACAAGATCGCCGTCATCTGGGACTTCGATAAGACCCTGATTCCGTACGACATGCAGCGCCCGCTGTTTCAGTACTACGGGGTAGACGAGGCGTCGTTCTGGCACGAGTCGAACGAGCTGCCGGCCTACTACCGCGCCCGGGGCGATCAGCTCGTCTCCGAGCAACTGTACATGCTGCACATCCTGGCCTACGTCCAGGCGGGGAAGTTCGCGGGCCTCAACAACGCCCTCCTGCGCGAGCTTGGCGCGCGGCTCGACTTTTACGCGGGCCTGCCAGAGTTCTTCCAGACGCTCAAGGAGCACATCGCCGGCAACGCCGAGTACCGCGCCTTCGACATCGCCGTCGAGCACTACGTGGTCAGCACCGGCCTCCGCCAGATGATCCTCGGCAGCGCCATCGCGCCGTTCCTGGATGGCGTGTGGGCCTGCGAGTACCTCGAAGGGCCGTCGCCCGGCCCGGGCTACCTCGACCGCGCCGATATCCACGATCCCGAGCACGCCGTCGAGATCTCCCAGATCAGCTACGCCATCGACAATACCACCAAGACCCGCGCCGTCTTCGAGATCAACAAGGGCTCCAACTGGCACCCTGAGATCGACGTCAACGCGTCGATTGCCCACGAAGACCGTCGCGTGCCGTTCGAGAACATGATCTACATCGCGGATGGCCCGAGCGACGTGCCGGTCTTCGCGGTGGTCAACCAGCAGGGCGGCAAGACGTTCGCCGTCTACACCCCCGGCGATCCGAACGCCTTCCAGAAGGCCGACGATCTCCAGCGTCACGGCCGGGTGCGCTCGGTGGGGCCAGCCGACTACACGCCCGGCTCGCAGGCGTACCTCTGGCTGACGGCCGCCGTGGACGAGATCGCCCAGCGGATCCTGGCGACGAAGCGCAGCCACATCCAGCAGCGGGTCGGCCGGCCGCCGACGCACCGCTCGTTGCGGACCCAGCCGCTGAGCAAGCCCCCGCTCAGCGCGTCGCCCACGCCATCCGAAGCGCACGGCCACGCGTTGCCGGCTCCACGCTCGAACGCGGCCCCGCCAGCGACCCCGTCCCCCGCAACGTCCTCCTCGGAGACCAACGGCCATGGGAACAGCGCGGTCCAGATGCCGATTGCCGAGCTGGTGGCCCACGATCCGCCGCTGCTCCAGCTTCCAGACCTGATCTCCCCGGCCGATGCGCCCGTGCCCGCTGAGGACGATCCCCAGGAGACGCTGCTCACCATCATCAGCGAGATCTCGGCGGACACCCACCAGCCGATCACGAAGGCTGAGCTGCGGGCGCTGCGCCAGTACGTCGCCGGGCGGGTCAGCGCACGCTCGACGGGACCACGCCGCACGCGCGGGCCGGACAACATCCGTCAGCTCACTCGGGCCGAGGTCGAGAGTCAGCTCGCAGCGATCCGCCAGCGCGGATAGAATCCCTCCCCCGCTCAGTGCCGGAGAGGGGGTCCGGGGGTGAGGTTCCCGATGACCCCGCTGGCGTCCTTCGCAGCCGAGCTTGGGGCGGACTCACCGCTGGCCGCCATGCGGCTGGCCTGTGCGCGCCTCCGGGAGCGTGTCCGGGCGGATGGCGGCACGCCCGGGCTGCGTGTGTACCTGCAAGTGTACGGGCTGCGCGTCGAAGAGGCCCCGATCCCGACGGCCGGCCGCCTGGACTACGAAGACGGCCGGTACGTCGTGAGGGTGCAGCGGACCCGCCATCGCGAGGAGCCGCCCGGCGCGCGCCCTGCTGGCCGCCGGCCGCCGGCCCCGCCCACCGTGCTGCCGCTCGCCCGGGCCACCAATCGGCAGCGCTTCACCATCGCACATGAGATCGGGCATGCCATCCTGTTTGAGAGACTGGCAGGGCAGCCCGAGGTGCTGGCTGCCCTCCGCGAGCCCGCCCACTGGGCTGACACAGAAGCGCTCTGCGACGTGGCCGCCCACGAGCTGCTGGTCCCGCTGGACGAGTTGCTGCCCGCGGTGAGGAGTGCTGGCGTGTCCCTGCGCGGCGTCGAGCGGCTGGCGGCGCGGTTCCGGGTGGCCCGCGAGGTGGCCTGTGCCCGGCTGCTGGCGGCCGGCGCACTGAGCCTGTCGGTGTGGCGTGTGCAGCCGGCCCGAGCAGGCCATGATGACCGACGGACGACCGTCGCCTTCGAGCGGGTGCTGGCGCATGTGCCGGGCGACGATGCCATCGGGCACGGGGCGGCGCTCGTGCTGGACCGGGCGTCCACGGCTGCGCGCCAGATCCTGCTCGAAGCTGCACAGCACGGCCACGCTCAGACCCCCAGCCTCTCCGTCCGGTCCGCGCTGGGCGAGGCGACCGTGGCCGGGATCGCGGCCTGCCACGCGCCGCTCATGACCCGCGCCGAGCAGCCGCACTTGCTGGAGGCTCCCGCGCAGGTGGCCGTGCCGTCAGTTGGCCGTGCATCAGCCGCCGCCTCGGCCCAGGTGACGCTGCTGCTGCTCCCGAACGCCGACACGCCGCTCTGGTGGGCACTCTCCCGCGGCTAATCCAGGCCCGCTGCCGGTCCCGATCGGGGGCGTGTCATACTTTCCAGGCTGACGGGCGTCCGCGTCCGGCCGGACTCACTTGCTGGAGCGCCCGTGCACATCAAGCTCTCTCCCTCGATCCTGAACGCCGACTTTGGCCGCCTTGCCGAGCAGGTCCGCGAGGCCGAGGCGGCCGGCGCTGACTATCTGCACGTGGACGTGATGGACGGCCAGTTCGTGCCGAACATCAGCCTCGGGCCGGCCATCGTCCAGGCGATCCGGCAGGCGACGTCGCTGCCGCTCGACCTGCACCTGATGATCGAGGAGCCGCGCCGCTTCCTGGCGGAGTTCAAGGCGGCCGGGGCCAGCATCATGACGGTCCACGCCGAGGCCGTCCGCCATCTCCACGCGACCGTGGCAGCGATTCAGGACGCCGGTCTGCGGGCCGGCGTGGCGCTCAATCCGGCCACGCCGCTCTCGGCCGTCGAGGAGATCGTCGATCGGCTCGATCTGCTGCTCATCATGACCGTCAACCCCGGCTTTGGGGGCCAGAAGCTCATACCCGAGACGCTCGACAAGCTCGCGCGGGCGCGAACCATGCTCGATGCGCGCGGCGCACGCGCTGAGCTGGAAGTTGACGGCGGCATCAAGGCTGACAACATCGCGGAGGTGGTGCGGCGCGGCGCGCGGGTCGTCGTCGTCGGCTCCGGCATCTTCGTGGGTGGGGCCGGCATCCACGGCAATACCCAGGCGATCCGCCGGCACATCGAACTGGCGCACGCCTGAGGTCGTCTCGGCGTGCGGCCAGAGGTCGCTACGGCGTGCGGCCCGAGCATCGCCGCCCGCGCGCCTGCCGTGCGATCCTCCCCGCATGACCATCGTCAGCCTGCTCCCCGAGGCCCGCGAGATCCTGCACGCGCTCAACCTTGCCCCTGAGCTTGCGGCGCTGCCGGATGGGGCCGACGCCGCTCCGGATGCCCTCGCCGACGCGCTGGCGGCCATCCATCCACGGCTGATCTTCACCTCGGAGACGGCTGCGGGCGGTGGTATGCCTCGGGCGGTGGTGCGCCGGCTGGTGCGGCGCTTGCGGCCTCGGCCAGCCGTCTACGCGCTGGAGCCGCACACGTTGGGAGACATCCTCAGCGACATCAAGACCGTTGGCGACGCCACCGGGCAGCAGCGGGCTGCCCGCGCCCTGATCGAGGCGCTGCGGGCGCGCATCGACGCCGTGACGCTGCGGACCGCGCAGTCCCTGGCTGCCCGCCCTGCCCCGCGCGTGGCGCTCCTGGCACACGGCGAGCCGCCCACCGCTGCCGGCTGGTGGCTGGCCGAGCTGATCGGGCTGGCTGGCGGGCACGACGTGCTGGCCGGCCTGGGCCGGCCGCCCCGGGCGGTGACCCAGGAGGAGATCGAGGCGGCGCGACCTGACGTGGTGCTGAGGGTAGCGGACCTCCGGGGGCGGGGGGGTGAGGGCCTTGCCTTCGTCCACCTGCTGGAGCGCCTGTCTGACCTGCTTGCCGGCCTGCCGACCAACTGATACGTGCCCGCTCGTGGACGAGGTGTAGAACCCTTCACACTCGGCGCGAAACGGGCGTATGGGCTTGACAGATGGGGATCCGTGCTCGATCATCGGCAAACGGCGATGCCATCGCCGCGCGTCGTCCGTTGATGTGGGAAGAGCACCGGTCCCTGTGACACGCGGCGCGGTCGCGCTGGCGCGGAGGATCCGGGCATCGTAGGAGGAGTCACCGGTGAAGACATGGTCACGACCGGGTAGGTTGGTTCGGGCTGGCGTGGCGGCTGTCGCGCTGTCCCTTGCGGTCGGGGTCGTCGCCCCGATTGCCCAGGCGCAGTCTGGGACGATCAAGATCGTCTCCTCGCTGCCGCGCACGGGCAGCAGCAAGGGCCAGACGGACACCATCGTGAACGCCTTCAAGATGGCGTTTGACGAGTCCAACTACAGCGCTGGCGGTTTCACCATCGAGTACGAGGACATGGACGACGCCACCCCGGCGCGCGGCGCCTGGGATGCGGGCAAGGAAGCGGAGAACGCGAACAAGGCCGTCGCCGACGCCGACGTGATGGTCTACCTCGGCACCTTCAACTCGGGCGCGGCGAAGGTCGCCATTCCGATCCTCAACCGGTCGAGCCTGGTCATGATCAGCCCGGCCAACACCTACCCGGGCCTCACCAAGCCGGGCAAGGGCGAGCCAAACGAGCCGGACATCTACTACCCGACCGGCGTCCGCAACTACTCGCGCGTCGTGCCGGCCGACGACCTCCAGGGCGCGGTCGCCGCGAACTGGGCCAAGGCGCTCGGCGTCACCAAGGTGTACGTCCTGGACGACACCGAGTTGTACGGCCACGGCATCGCCCAGGTCTTCGCGGACACCGCTGCGAAGATCGGCCTGACGGTCCTGGGCGGCCCCGAGGGCATCGACTCGAAGGCCTCCGACTACCGCGCGCTGGCCACGAAGATTCGCGGCACCGGCGCGGAGATGGTCTACTACGGCGGCATCACCCAGAACAACGCCGGCAAGCTGTTCAAGGATCTTCGCTCGGTGCTTGGCCCGAACGCCAAGATGATGGGGCCTGACGGCATCTTCGAGCAGGCGTTCATCGACGACGCTGGTGATGCGGCTGAGGGCGTCTACGTGACGTTCGGCGGTATCGGCCCGAGCAAGCTGACGGGCAAGGGCGCGGCCTGGTACGCGGACTACAAGGCCAAGTACGGCACCGAGCCTGAGGCGTACGCGGCGTACGGCTACGAGGCGGCGAAGGTTGCGCTCGACGCGATCGCGCGGGCCGGCACGAAGGACCGCGAGGCGATCCGCGCGGCCGTCTTCGCGACCTCGAACTACGACGGCGTGCTGGGCACGTGGTCGTTCGACGCGAACGGCGACACCACCCTGACCACCATGTCCGGTCGAGCCGTCGTCGGCGGCAAGTTCGACGACGAGAACTCGGTGACGCTCCAGGCCGAGTAACGCGGCGACAGCAGCCAGAGATCAGGAGCCAGGAGGCCACTCGCCTCCTGGCTCGTTCCTTTGTCCGTCGAGCGAGTCTGCCCCCTCGTGGCTCCTGACTCCTGACTCCGGACTCCTCGCGTACAGCCCGTGCGCGCGGATGTACGCGGCGACCCGGTCGGGCACGAGGTAGCGCAGCGAGCGCCCTTCCGCGGCGCGGCGGCGCAGCTCGGTTGAGGATACGGCCACGCCGGGCGTCTCGACGATGGAGATCCGGCGGCTGGCGCCCGGCAGCCGCTCGTCCACCGACTCCGGCGACACAGTCTGCTGCCCAGGCCGCTCCACCACGATCAGCCGGGCCAGCTCCAGCACGCGCAGCGGCTCGCGCCAGCGATGCAGCTCGTGGAGCACGTCCATGCCGGTGATGAAGACGAGGTCTGCGCCCGCCGGCAGCTCCTGGTGCATCCGCTCCAGCAGATCGACCGTGTAGGACGGTCCGCCGCCGCCGAGGTCGGCGCGCGACAGCTCGAAGCGCGGATCGCCCTCGATGGCCAGCGTGGTCATGGCGACACGGTGCTCGGTCGGCGAGATCTGGTCGTTGAGCTTGAGCGGGTTGCGCTCGCTCGGCATGAACAGCACGCGGTCCAGGCCGAACGCTTCGAGCGCCTCCTGGGCTGCTGCCAGGTGGCCGAGATGCGGCGGATCGAACGTCCCGCCGAAGACGCCGATGGTGGTCACCAGTGGACGCCGGGGTAACGAGGGCCCTCACCGGGGGTGAGGGCATGCTGCCTCACTCCCACTCCAGCTCGACGTTCCCGAAGCGGACCGTGTCCCCGGAACCGACGCCTTCGGCCTCCAACGCCTGGAGGATGCCCATCCGCTTGAGCGTCCCCTGGAGCATCTCTACGGCATCGGGATTCGTCAGGTCCGTCATCGCCACGACGCGCTCGACGCGCTTGCCGCGCACCCGGTAGGCGCCGTCGTCCTCGGTCTCCAGCACCCAGCCCTCGTCGGCTGGCGAGAGCCGGTAGACCTTCATCGTCTCGACCGGGCGCGGCGGCTCCTTTGGCAGCGCGGCCAGCGTCTCCACCAGGACGCCAACCAGCTCATCGACGCCACGGGTCGTCACGGCTGAGACGGCCACCACCCTCGTGTCGGGCAGTTGCTCCCTGAACTGCGCGAGCAGCTCCGGCACGCGGGTCCGCACGTCGTCGCGGTCGATCTTGTTCAGCGCCACCACTTCCGGCTTGGCGGCCAGGGCCGGGTTGTACAGCTCCAGCTCCTCGCGGACCGCCTCGTAGGTCGCCACGGGGTCGGACACGCTTGCGTCGATCACGTGCAGCAGCACGCGTGCCCGCTCGACATGCCGCAGGAACTGGTGCCCCAGCCCGACGCCCTTGTGCGCCCCCTCGATCAGCCCGGGGATGTCCGCCAGGACGAACGTGAAATGATCGCGCTCGGCCACGCCCAGGTTCGGCTCAAGGGTGGTAAACGGATAGTCGCCGATCTTCGGGCGGGCCGCTGTCAGCGCCGCCAGCAGGCTCGACTTCCCGACGTTCGGGTAGCCGACCAGCCCGACATCGGCGATGCTCTTCAGCTCCAGCGTGACCCACGCCTCGGTGCCCGGCTCGCCCTTCTGCGCGACCGTCGGCGCCTGGTTCGTCGGCGTCACGAAGTGGACGTTGCCAAGGCCGCCGCGCCCACCCCGCGCGACCATCACCTCGTCGCCCGGCTGGCTCAGGTCGGCCAGCAGCTCGCCGTCCTGTGAGACGACGGTGCCCAGCGGCACGAGGATGCGGACGTTCTCGCCGGCCTTGCCGTGCTTCTTGGCCCCCGCGCCGTTGCCGCCGCGCCCCGCCTTGAAGTGGCGGCGGTTCGAGAACTCCAGCAGCGTGCTCACGCTCGGGTTCGCCACAAGGTAGACGCTGCCGCCGCGCCCGCCATCGCCGCCGTCCGGGCCGCCGCGCGGCACGAACTTCTCACGGCGGAAGCTGCTCGCGCCGTTGCCGCCGTCGCCGGCCTTCGCGAAGATCGCCGCCGTGTCGATGGTGTTCTGAACGTCAGGCTGCTGCAACTCACTCATGAGGGCGTGGTCGCCCCGGGGGCGGTGGCTTCGGGCGCGGTCGCTTCGGGCCTCGACGCTTCGCGCGCGCGGAGCCGCTTCGCCACCTGCCGGTTGACGAGTGGGCGGTAGGCCACCCAGATCAGCGCCGCCGGGATCAGCGGCGTGGTCATCGAAAGCATGGCCGGGAAGACCGGGCGCGCGTTGCCGGCCGCGAACAGGATAAAGAGCAGCAGGCAGCTGCCAGTCCAGATCGCAAAACTGGCGAGGGCAAACTTCTGAAAGATCTCGTTCGCGACGTGGCGGTGAAGCGCCTCTGCGTACGAAGGTTCGGATGCTGGTTGCATAGCCATAGGTAGAGGATACAGCCGGGCGCGCGTGCGTGGTCAGGATTGGGTATCGCCAGACGTGACGAAACGCGATACACTGTCCGGCGTGGAAGGGGACGGCAAGGCGGCCTTCTGGACGTTTGCTGGCATGGGCATCGCGTTCAAGGTGGTGACGTCGATCATCATCTTCGTGATGGCCCCGAGTGCCCATGCGGCCATCTTCCTCTTCGCGATGCAGTGGTACTGGTTGCTGCTGCCGCTGCCGTTCGCGATCGTGCCGGCCCTCTTCTGGCTTCGGCTCCGGCGGGCCCGTCGTCGCCGTCAGCAGTTGATCGCCTCCGAGTGGGCCGTCGAGCCAGACAGGGACTGGAATCCGACATCGGTCCGTGGCACAATGTGACCCCACCAGAGCAGTCCCCAGACACCGCCCCGAGGTAGCCGCGTATGCCCAGAAGGAATATTGTCTTCGCCATCGTTGCGCCGCTGATCCTGGCGGCGATCATCGTGGCCATTGTGGTGTCCGTTGGTGAGACGCTGCTCGCCGTGCACGAGTGGGCGCACCACTTCTATTATGTTGGTGAGCACCCCTCGGACGAGCTGAACAAGTATTGGCGGGAGATCGCCGCGCTTCTGCCCGTCCAGGTGGCGCTCGGGCTGGCCGTCGTGTTCCTGGTCGGTGGCATCGCTGCCTCTATGATTGCGCCACAGCCGAAGGCGAGCACCAGCGCGCACTAAGTCTCAGCCCCGCATCCGCAACGCGGCCCGGGGCTGCGCCGCCCACCACAACCCCTGAGCTTCCTCCGCTATACCCCTCCGCCAGGCCGGCGGTCTCTCGATCTCCACTCTCCCCATTCTCGATTGTGCTGCTGAGGGTCTGTTTTCCTGTCCACCCCTGCGCTACTATGCTGCCTGTCTCCCTCAGCAGGTGACACCCCTATCATCACCCACACGGAGGGATGGGATGCCGTTCCCTCGGGCATCCGGCGTCGGACGTAAGCTGACCCTTCTTGGCCTTGGCGCAATGCTTATGGCGTTGCTGTCCGGCTGCATGCAGCAGCCGTACACCACGGTCATGCCCAAGACCGAAGCCGCGCGCATGATTCAAGACCTGTACGTGCTCGTGTTCTGGCTGGCCGTCTTCGTCTTTGTCGGCGTACAGGCGGGCCTGGTCTACGTCCTCTGGCGCTTCCGGGCCCGGCCCGGCCACGAGATGCCGGAGCAGACGCACGGAAACACGACTCTGGAGATCGGCTGGACCATCGCACCGGCTGTCATCCTCGTGATCATGGCCGTGCCGACGATCCGGACCATCTTTGCGCTTGAGAGCGCGCCGCCGCGCTCGCCGGATGGTAATCCGCCGCTCGTCATCGAGATCACGGGCAGGCAGTGGTGGTGGGAGTTCAAGTATCCCGAGCACATGCTCGCGGATGGCAAGACGCCGCTCACGACGGCCAACGAGATGGTCATCCCGACGGGGCGGACGGTCTATCTGAGCATCACCTCGGACAATGTGATTCACAGCTTCTGGATTCACCAGTTGATGGGCAAGATCGACGCGGTGCCCAATCACGACAACCACATCTGGTTCACGGCTGAGGAGCCTGGGCAGTACTGGGGCCAGTGCGCCGAGTACTGTGGCATCCAGCACGCCCAGATGCGGATGAACGTCATCGCCATGTCGCCGGCGGACTACCAGGCCTGGGTGGCCCGGAACAGCAAGCCGGCCGTGCCCGAGACGGATCTTGCCATGGAAGGCGAGAAGGCGTTCGGGGCGAACGGCTGCGCCGGCTGCCACACGGTGGACGGCAATGCAACCGCCGTTGGCAAGACCGGGCCGAACCTCTCGCACTTCGGCAGCCGCACCACCATGGGCGCCAGCATCATGCCGAACACGGCCGAAAACCTGGCGGCCTGGATCGAGGATCCGCAGAAGATCAAGCCCGGCAACATGATGCAGAACCTGCACGTTCGCCCGAGTGACGTTGAGGCGCTCGTGGCGTACCTGCACAGCCTGAAGTAAGGACGTCGGAGGCACGATGGCAGTCACCCTTCCCCGACCCGCTCCGGCTGCGCCTGCTCAGGCCGCACCGGAATACGGCACGCTGCCGGCCTATCACGGCATCGTCAGCTGGCTGACGACCGTCGATCACAAGCGCATCGGCCTGATGTACGGCGTGTCGGCGTTCATCTTCTTCATCGTCGGCGGCATCGAAGCCCTGATGATCCGCATGCAGCTGGCCGTGCCGAGCAACACGTTCGTCTCGCCAGACGCGTACAACCAGCTCTTCACGATGCACGGCACGACGATGATCTTCCTCTTCGTCATGCCGATGAGCGTCGCCTTCTTCAACTACATCGTGCCGCTCCAGATCGGCGCTGCAGACGTGGCGTTCCCACGCCTGAACGCCTTCAGCTTCTGGACCTTCCTCTTCGGCGCGATCTTCATCAACATCAGCTACTTCTTCGATGGCCTGCCGGACGCTGGCTGGTTCGGCTACGCGCCGCTCTCGACGGTCACCTACTCCCCGGGCCACCGGCTGGACTTCTGGGCGCTCGGCCTGCAGGTGCTGGGCGTGGCCTCGATGGCTGGTGCGTTCAACTTCATGGTGACGATCATCAACCTCCGCGCGCCGGGTATGACCCTGATGCGGATGCCGATCTTCACCTGGAACACGCTCATCACGTCGTTCCTGCTGGTGTTCGCCTTCCCGGCCATCACCGTCGCCCTGATCCTGCTCACGTTCGACCGCCTCTTCGGCACGAACTTCTACTACGCGCCCCGCGGCGGCGATCCGCTGCTCTGGCAGCACCTGTTCTGGATCTTCGGGCACCCCGAGGTGTACATCCTGATCCTGCCCCCGATGGGCATGGTCTCCGAGATCCTGCCGGTCTTCTCGCGCAAGCCGCTGTTCGGCTACCCGTTCGTGGTCTACGCAACGGTAGCCATCGGGTTCATCGGCTTCGGCGTGTGGAGCCACCACATGTTCACGACGGGCCTCGGGCCGATCGCGAACTCGTTCTTCGCGGCCAGCACCATGCTGATCGCGGTGCCCACAGGCGTGAAGGTCTTCAACTGGATGGGCACGATGTGGGGCGGCTCGATCCGCTTCACCACGCCGATGATGTACGCCATCGCGTTCGTCTCGATGTTCACCATTGGCGGCCTCAGCGGCGTCATGCACGCGGTCGTGCCGATCGACATGCACCACCAGGACTCGTACTTCGTGGTGGCGCACTTCCACTACGTGCTGTTCGGCGGGGCGATCTTCGGCCTGATCGGCGGCATGGTGTTCTGGTGGCCGAAGATCACCGGCCGATTCATGGATGAGAAGATCGGCAAGTGGGCCTTCTGGCTGATATTCGCCGGCTTCAACCTGACCTTCGGCCCGATGCACTTCCTGGGCGTCGACGGGATGCCGCGCCGGATCTACATCTACGGCGAGAACCAGGGCTGGTCTGGCGGGTGGATCTACAACCCGTTTGGCGGCGGCTGGCAGCACGTCCAGTGGCTCGGCTGGAACATGGTCGCGACCATCGGCGCGTTCACCATCGCCCTCGGCGTGGCCGTGTTCATCTACAACATCTACCAGTCCATGCGGAAGCCGAAGTCGGCCGGCAACGATCCGTGGGATGCCGCTACGCTCGAATGGAGCCTGCCGTCCCCGCCGCCGATCTACAACTTCGCGGTGCCGCCGGTGGTGCGCTCGCGGGATGCGTACTGGGCCTGGAAGCGCCGCCCGCAGGCCGTCGAGGCTGGTGAGACCGAGGCGACGCTGACCATTGCCGGGCACACGGTTGGGCACGCCGAGTTCGACGAGCCGGTGACCGAGGAGTACCTCGCGCAGGAGGCCAACGAGCGGTACATCGATCCGCGCTCGATGCACCTGCCGAACCCCTCGTTCTTCCCGTTGGTCTGTGCCCTTGGCCTGGTGTGTCTGGCGGCTGGCCTGATCTTCGGGTACGCGCTGTCCGTCGCGGGCGTGCTGTACCTGATCGTCGGCATCGGCGGCTGGGCGCTCGAGCCGGCAAGCTAGGCAGGGAGCGAAGAGTTGAGCATCGCGCACGACATCCACGCCCCTGCGGGCGCTCATGGCGGGGGGGACGGCCACGTGGTGGCCCACCACCCGCCGACCTCGACGGGGCTCGACAGCCGCAAGCTGCTGATGTGGCTGTTCCTGGCCTCAGACTGCATGTTCTTCGGCTCGCTGATCGGCACGTTCATGGTCTACAAGGGCCGGAGCATCGTCGGCCCGAGCCCCCACGACATCTTCGACATCCCGTACACGTCGGTCAGCGCCTTCGTGCTCCTGATGAGCTCGCTGACGATGGTGCTGGCGCTCGCCGCCATCCAGCGGAACGATCAGATTCGGGCGCGCATCTGGCTGATCACCACCGCGCTGCTCGGCTCGGTGTTCATCGGCGGCCAGTACTACGAGTTCACCGTCTTCTACCAGGAGGGCCTGACCCTCTCGCACAGCCTGTTCGGCTCGTCGTTCTTCACGCTGACGGGCTTCCACGGCGCGCACGTGTCGCTCGGGATCTTCTGGCTGCTGTATCTGGTCGCTGGATCGTTCACCGGGCGGCTCAGCGGGCCTGACAAGGCGTTGTGGGTGGAGATCGCCGGTCTCTACTGGCACTTCGTCGATATCGTCTGGATCGTGATCTTCACGGTCGTGTACCTTCTGCCGTAACGTTCGGCCACCCCTTCCCTTCATTTCACTGGCGTCTGGAGAGAGGCCGATGGTTCTGGACTCGAAGCAAATGGAGTGGGCGAGCCGGCAGGGGCTGGACACCGCCGCACTCAAAAAGGCCAAGGTGCCGATCTTCGGGAAGTGGTACTTCCCGGATCTGCCGGCCAACGTGCCGCTGGTGAACCTCAGCACCGGCGAGGTGGAGCAGTTCCCGCCCGGGTATCGCGCGGGAGCGGTCCTCTACGCCAAGGAAGAGGATCTGAAGCGGGCCGGCCTCGGACCGTACAAGGGCGCAGCGACGGTTGCCGCCGCGCCGTCTGCTCCTGCTGCTGAGCCGGTCGCGGCGGCGCCGGCCGCCGTTGCCGCTGCGCCCCGGCCGGCCGCGCCGGCCACCCATGTGCCGGCCGCCCATGCGCCGGCTGTGCACGCTGCGCCGGCTCACGCCCCGGCTCATGATGGTGGGCATGCGACGGCTGCTCACGCGGCGCACGGCGTCGAGGAGCACGCGCATCCCGGCTCGCAGACCTACATCGTGGTGGCCCTGATCCTCTGCGTCATCACGGCGATCGAGGTGGCGGTCTACTACATCCCCGCCCTGCTTGACTTCATCTTCGCGATCCTGATCTTCCTCTCGGCGGTCAAGTTCGTGATGGTCGTCGGGTGGTTCATGCACCTGAAGTTCGATCACAAGTCGTTCACCTGGTATTTCGGGGGCGGCCTCGCCGTGGCGATCGCACTGGTGATGGCGCTGATCGCGCTGCAGATCGCCACGCACGGCCACCCGCCGGGCGATGGCAATGCCCGTGTGTTCCCGTCAGGGATCGCCGCGCCGGCATCAGCGCCAGCGCCGTCTGGCGGCCACTAGACCCGTTCGCAGACTCGCGGGCCGAGCGTACAAGCGCTCGGCCCATCGTCGTTCACGGCCCGGTTTCTCGTTCCCCTGGCTTCCCGGAGACGGCTATGTCCCTTTTGCTCTCCCTCACCGCGTTGGCTCAGGCTGCCACGGCGGCAGCGCAGGCCGGGCCGTCCGCCATCCCGCCCTTCACCTGGAGCAGCTGGTCCGGTGACGGCGTTCTCCGAGGCGGGCTGCTCCTGCTGGCAGGGGTCTACCTGCTGGGCGTGGGGCCGCTCCGGAAGCAGTATCGTCTGGGGCCGCCCGCCAGCAAGGGGCAGATCGCGCTGTACCTGAGCGGCGTGTTCTGCCTGCTGGTTGCGCTTGAAGGCCCCATCCACGAGTTGAGCGACACCTACCTGTTCAGCGCGCACATGGTGCAGCACATGCTGCTGATCTACGCCGCGCCACCGTTGATGCTGCTCGGCATGCCGGGCTGGCTGCTGCGGCCCGTGCTGCGGCTGCCCGGCGTGATGCGGCTCGCCCGAGGCCTGACGAACCCGTTTGTGGCGCTGCTCGGCTTCAACCTCGTCTTCTCGCTCTACCACATCCCGCTGTACTACAACGCCGTCGTCGCGGATCATCGCCTGCACGTGGCGGCGCATCTCGTCTTCATTGTGCTGGCCGTGATGACCTGGTGGCCGATCCTGAGCCCGCTCTCGGAGCTGCCGCGCCTGTCCTATCCGCTCCAGATGCTCTACGTCTTCGCGCAGACGTTCTCCGGGTTCATCGTCGGCTCGTTCATCACCAATGCGCGGACGATCCTCTACACGTTTTACCTGGACGCCCCGCGCACCTGGGGACTCTCGCCGCAGGACGATCAGCAACTGGGCGGGCTGATCATGTGGATCGTCGGCGGGTTCTACCTGCTGATAGTCTACAGCGTGATCTTCTTCGCCTGGGCCAACGCCGAGGGCGTCCACGACGACGTGGCCGTGCCGATCCGCCCTCGGCCGCGCCGGGCTGTTCCTGGACAGGTCACCGGGGGTGACGGGCAGGCGGCGGCCGGGCAGGGGCGGAATGGGCAGGCTGCCGGCGAGCACGGGGTCAACGGACAAGGCGCGAGTGGGCAGCCGGCGACGGCGGCCGGCTCATCCGTGCGGTCTGGCGCTCCGTCGGACGAGGGGGACGGGACGCGGCAGGCGGCAGGCTCGCCCCTGGATCTCGGGGCGCGGCACGTCGTGACGTCAGCGCCGGACCGGTCGCGCCTGAACTGACGCGGCCCGCACGCTGATGCGGCCGGAGTAACCTCACCCCCGTCCGCTGCGCGGCGCAACTATCGGCTTCGCCGACATCATCCGCGGCACGGAGAGGGGCCGGGGGTGAGGTCTCCCGGCTGCCTCAGTGCTGCTCGGTGTGCGGCCAGATGCACCGTGTGCCGAGGCCGGCCTCCATCGAAGCCACCGGCTGGCGAGGCTCCCAGCGGTCGATGAGCCAGTGGCTCGGCAGGCGTGAATCGCAGGGTCGCTCGGTGCCCATCGTCAACCTGACCGCGGCGAGAAACGACCTCCCGTCCGTCATCCCGACCCCATTCGGCACGCTCAGGGCAAGCTACGCGAGGAACGTGCATGCCCGTCTCGTCATCCCGACCGTAGCGAGGAACCTGCCCCGCCGTCATCCCGACCGCGGCGAGGACCGAGCGGAGCGGAGGGATCTTCTCCTTCTGTAGCGTGAGGAAGATCCCTCGACTGCGTTCGCAAGCTCAAGTCGCTCGGGATGGCGGGGGAAGCGTCAAGTGACCCGACCCGGTCGTTCACGCCTGACAGACCAACTGACAGGCCATTAGTGGCCGTCCGGGACGGCAGACGGGGCGCACGTCACCCGCACGTTACCATGCGCCGAACGCCACGTCCGTCGCCGGTGGCGCGACCGACGGCGGGTAGATCAGATAGACCGTCCCGCCGGAGTGCGTCAGCCAGAGCCGCTCCATCGCGGGGCGTGGGTAGACTCGCCGCACGGAGATCCCCAGGCGAGGATCGGCGGCCGGGTCGTTGACGACGACATCTCCGGCCGGCGTGAACCCGACGATGACCAGCAAATGGCCGTCTGTGGATGGCACGGCGGCGTTCCCAAGCTCCCCGGGCGACCACGCAAGGCTGGCAACGACCGGGATGCCGGCCTCGATCCAGCGCTCGACCTGGGCCAGCGAGGACATCCGGCTGACGTAGGCAGTCAGCCCGAACTGGCTGGCGTAGGCCGTGTTGAACGGCCAGTTGCCGTTGCCACGATAGACCACGTCGTAGACGGCGGCGGCGACCTCGGGCACGGGACGGTCGAGGGCCGGATCGCCGAGGCGCTCCCCCCAGTACGCCATCACCATGCTGGTGGAGGTCGGGCTGCACCAGACCGGGCCGCCGTTCGGGTAGACCATCTGCGAGCGCTCGGGCACGGGCAGGGTGACGCCCAGCGCGCCGCTCGCGCTCTCAAGCGGGCGCGCCGTCGGGGATGGCGACGAAGCCAGGACCGCTACCAGCGACACCGAGGGGGCGCGGTCAGCGGCGAGGGCGTCGGCAGCGGTGGGAGCATCGGCGCGCAGGGTCAGAGCCACCTGATAGGCTGTCGCCGCCTCCGCCAGCATGATGGTGTCGGTGGAGACGCGGCCATCGGCGTCGCGCTGGTTCTTGACGCTCTGGCGGCGCTCCGGCCCGGCGTCGGAGGCCCAGGAGCCGAGATCGTACCAGCGGGTCCAGCGGCCGTCTGGCCCGCCGACCTGCGCGCGCACCCGCACCTCGATCCAACTGCCGGCCGGCGTCTGCGCGTTCCAGGAGGCGATCAGCTCGCGAAAGGTGGTGGTGGTGGTCTTGACGGGGCTGACCGCCAGCCCGGCCACGCCGGCCGGCCGCTCCAGGCCCGCGAAGGTGCCGGCTTCGGCGTCGGCGCTCACCTCGGCAAGCGCCAGGCGACCGTCCGCTGCCCGCGCGCCCTGGAAGCTCCAGTCCTCGAAGCCGGTCGTGCGGTCGGCGCGCCACAGCTCGTGGACCGGCACATCGGCGGCGTGCGCCGTGGGCGACGCGGCCGGCGGCCAGCCGCTCATGCTGACGCCGGCTCCCAGCACGACCGCCAGCACCAGCAGGAGCACGCGCATGCCTGACCCTCCACGCCGGCAGGATACCGAACGCCGTCCGGCGGCGGCCACGTTCAGGGCGGCGGCCACGCTCAGACGGTCGCCTGGATCTCCTTCGGCGCCTGCCAGATCTCGCGGACCGGCTCGCGGTAGATCGCTTCGAGCAGGTGGGCCAGCCGTGCGATCTTGGCCGTCACCGCGATCTCGCCCTTGTCCGGCGAGGATGGGTGTGGGTTGCCGATCGCGCCCGTCTTCGAGAGGTCCGCCGAGACCCAGGCCTCGATGGCGTCGTTCCCCTTGAACGAGAAGCCGACCTCGGGCCGGACGGAGTAGAGATAGCCGTCGGCCACGTCCATGTTCACCAGCTCTGGCGCGAGGTAACGGACCGCCGAGGTCTCGCCGTCGCCGCCGTGCATCGAGACGGCCGCCTCCTCAGCCGAGACCAGCCCCGGCACGCTGCCGATGCTGCCGAGGTGGATCTTGAAGACCCGCAGCCCGGTCGCCATCTTGATGTCGCGGTGGAAGTCGTCGATGATGCCGTTGTTGCCGCCGTGGCTGCCGATCAGCACGAACTTCGAGAAGCCGCTGCGCTTGACCGACATGGCGATGTCCATCATCACCGCCCGCAGGGTGTTGCCGCTGTAGGTGAGGGTGCCCGGCCACTCCTCGTGCTCGACGCTCTTGCCGTACATCGTCGGCGGCAGCCCGAGCACCATCACGTCGTCCGGCAGGCGGGCCATCGCCGCGCCGATGATCTCCGGGCCGATCAGCGAGTCCGTGATGACCGGCAGGTGCGGGCCATGCTGCTCGACGGCGCCGACGCTCAGGACGGCGGTCGCGTTCGGATCGCTCTTGCCGATCTGGTCGATCTCCGGCCAGGTGTAGTAGCCCCAGAACCGGCGCGGCGGGATGCAGCCGTGGACCGAGACGGAGAGGGTATCGGGAATCTGCTTCAGCATCGAGAACTCGCTCCTCAAGCGGTGGGCCGTGCGTCAGACCAAGGAAAGGTCAGACGGCAGGCGCAGTGCGGCAAAGGATACCCTGTCGCCTGCGCCGAGCCGCCTCCTGGCGGGCAGGCCTTCATCATGGGCTTCAAGAACGTGTCGGTCCAGGCTGGCTGCGGACCGAGGACCGCCTTCAGCCGCTCGATCTGGTCCCAGGCGGCCAGGCCAAACTCGAACTGCCCCAAGGCCACGAGCTTGACGACGTCCACGCCCCACGCCGGGGCCGCCCGGCGTGACGGTCGGTTCCACAGGGACGCTCCTCCCCCCCCGCCCCGCTCTCCCGCACGCGGGAGAGGGGGAGCACGGCCGTCAGGACCGGCTGGGCGGGCAGGTCTGGGGAGGTGGGTGGCCCGGCGACCAGACT
>JADZEM010000075.1 GCA_020850535.1 Chloroflexota bacterium | reverse complement strand
TCGCTGCGCGACGGCCGTCGGGAACGGCCGGCACTGGTGCGACTGGAGCGTCGCGCAGCGACTGCAGGATCGTAGGCGGGGCTTTCAAGCCCCGACGCGGCGGCACGACGACATCAACATGCAATCGCCCCGTTGGCGACACCGCGTTGCGAGCCGTACCAGGAGCGGGACCGGTATCATGTCCTTCTGACTGAGACGCCCACCTGACCGGTGACCCGCTGACGACTGTCCTCCGTCATCACGACGCGACATGATTGGACCAGGCCAGATCACCGGCGCCAGAACGACGATGCCTGGAGCCGCCCGATGACCGCTGAACCCGTGTCCGCTGACCGAGTCCCCGAGGCTCGTGCCCGCCGGTACCAGCCCACCGAGATCGAGCCGCGCTGGCAGCGCCAGTGGGAGGCTGACGGCCTGTACGTCGTCTCCACCGACTCGGCGAAGCCGAAGTACTACGCGCTGGTTATGTTCCCGTACACCTCGGGCGACCTCCACATCGGGCACTGGTACAACTTCGCCATCGCCGACGCCCACGCCCGCTACAAGTCGATGCACGGCTTCAACGTCCTGATGCCGATGGGCTTCGATGCCTTCGGGCTGCCGGCCGAGAACGCCGCCATCGACCGGGGCATCCACCCGCACACCTGGACGATGGACAACATCACCCGCATGACCGGGCAGTTGAAGACCATCGGCGGCATCTACGACTGGACCAAGACGCTCGCGTCGTGCCTGCCCGAGTACTACAAGTGGAACCAGTGGTTCTTCATCAAGTTCTTCGAGCAGGGGCTGGCCTACCGCGAGAACGCGCCGGTCAACTGGTGCCCGAAGGACCAGGGCGTCCTGGCCAACGAGCAGGTCAAGGACGGTCTGTGCTGGCGTTGCGGCACGCCCGTCGTCCGCAAGAACCTGGAGCAGTGGTTCTTCCGCATCACGAAGTACGCCGACGAGCTGCTGGACTTCTCGGAGATCGAGTGGCCGGAGCGCGTCGAGGCGATGCAGAAGAACTGGGTCGGCCGGTCAGAGGGCGTCCAGTTCGACATCCCTGTGGACGGCCGCGACGAGAAGATCGCCGTCTACACGACCCGCATCGACACCGTCTTCGGCATCACGTGGGTCGTGCTGGCCCCCGAGCACCCGCTGGTGGACGCGCTGACCGCCCCCGAGCAGCGGGACGCCGTGGCCGCGTACAAGGAGCAGACCAGCCGCCTGAGCGAGATCGAGCGGCAGTCTACCGAGAAGGAGAAGACCGGCGTCCCGCTGGGCTCGTACGCGATCAACCCGGTCAACGGGGCGCGCGTGCCGATCTGGATCGCGGACTACGTGCTGGACAGCTACGGCACCGGCGCGGTCATGGGCGTGCCGGCCAGCGACGAGCGCGACTTCTCGTTCGCGACGACGTACAGCCTGCCGATCATCCCCGTCGTGGTGCCGGAAGGTTGGGACGGCTCGGCGCTGACCGAGGCGTACGTCGATCCCGGCGTGATGGTCAACTCCGGCCAGTTCGACGGCCTCCCCTCGACCGAGGGCAAGGTCAAGGTGGCCGAATGGATCGAGGCGCAGGGCATCGGCACGCGGACGGTCAACTACCGCCTGCGGGACTGGCTGATCTCCCGTCAGCGCTACTGGGGCACGCCGATCCCGATGCTCTACTGCGACACCGACGGCATCGTGCCGGTCCCGGAGTCTGAGCTGCCGGTGCTGCTGCCGGAGGACGCCGAGTTCAAGCCGACCGGCGAGTCGCCGCTGGCCTCGCACCCGACGTTCACGAAGGCCACCTGCCCGAAGTGCGGCGGCCCGGCCCGGCGCGAGACGGACACCATGGACACGTTCATGGACTCGTCCTGGTACTTCCTGCGCTACACCGATCCCAAGTTTGACCGGCCGCCCGGCTTCGATCAGGAGAAGACCGACTACTGGATGCCGGTCGATCAGTACATGGGCGGCGTCGAGCACGCCGTGATGCATTTGCTGTACTCGCGCTTCTTCATGCGGGTGCTGCGGGACATGGGGCTGGTCGAGAGCGGCGAGCCGTTCAAGCGGCTCTTCAACCAGGGCGCGATCCTCGGGCCGGACGGCTTCCGGATGAGCAAGAGCAAGGGGAACGTGGTCAACCCCGATGACTACGTCGGGACCATCGGCGCGGACGCCGTCCGCTGCTACCTGATGTTCATCGGGCCGTGGGACCAGGGCGGCCCCTGGAACCCGAGCGGCATCGGCGGCGTGACCCGCTTCCTGAACCGCGTCTGGGCGCTGGCGACCGAGCCGCGGGAGTCGAAGGGGGACAGCGCCGACACGCGGCTGCGGCGGGCGGTCCACCAGGCGATCCGCGATGTGACCGACGACCAGGAGCACTTCCGCTTCAACACGATGCTCGCCAAGCTGATGACGCTGGTGAACACGATGTACGAGGTGCGCGGGCAGACCTCAGCCGGGGCCTGGGGCGAAGCTGTGCGTGCGTTGCTGCTGCTGCTGGCCCCGAGCGCTCCGCACCTGACCGAGGAGCTGTGGACGAACGAGCTGGGGCTGGCCTACAGCATCCATCAGCAGCCCTGGCCGACGTTCGATCCGGCCCTGGCCACCGAAGACGAGCTGAAGGTGGCGGTGACGGTCAACGGCAAGCCGCGCGGCGAGCTGCTGGTGCCGGCCGACCGTCAGGACGACGAGGCCTATGTCACCGAGCAGGCGCTGGCCTTGCCGCGCGTCCAGTCGGTGATCGGCGAGGGCACCGTGCGCCGGGTGATCTACCGGGCCGGCAAGGTGCTGAACCTCGTCGTCGGGTAGGAGGCCTGACGGTGGGGCTGGATTGTGGGGCCGGCGGCCGCCCCGCCAGCCCCTCTACGAGCCCCGTCTCCCCACGAGTCATGTCGTCCTGAGCGCAGCGAAGAACGACATGGTGTCTTGCATGTTTTCCCCGCCCGGAGCGGGGTGGCTATCCTGCCAGCCCCTCCACGATCTCGACGTTCGGCAGCGCTTGCAGGATCTCCGGGCCGGCCAGAACCTTGCAGGAGCGGCTCCCGCCCCCCAGCACGATCCGCTCGCGGGTCATCACGCGGGCGTCAACCCAGATCGGCATGTCGGCCGGCAGGCCGAAGACCGTGACGCCGCCGATCTCCATGCCGGTCAACCGGCGCGTCTCCTCGGCGGGCGCGAACGACGCCCGCGCGCCGATCTTCTGCTTGACGGCCCGGTTCACGTCCAGGCGCGTCGTCGCCAGCACCACGCAGGCGGCGAAGCGCGGCGGACTCGACTTGCCGATGACCAGGATCGTGTTGGCCGAGTCGTCGCCAGCGAAGCCGTACGCTTCGCAGAAGGCCGCCGTGTCGGCCAGGGCCGGGTCGCACGGGAAGATCTCGTAGGGGACGCCGAGCGCGTCGAGGTGAGAGCGGAGCACGTCCTCGTCAGTCATAGGGGCTGGCTGCCTCATCAGGGGAGATTGCCGTCATCCGCTGGAGGATAGCGGCCCGGCGGTCGTGCGTGCCGTGCTCGAGCGTAGCCCTCCAGGGCGATTGCATGTTGATGTCGTCGTGCAGCGTCGTCGGGGCTTGAAAGCCCCGCCTACACTCCTGCAGTCGCTGCGCGACGCGCCTGTCGCACCAGTGCCTGCCATTCCCGACGGCCGTCGCGCAGCGACGGCGTGACTGTAGGCGGGGACTTCAGTCCCCGACGCGGCGGCACGACGACATCAACATGCAATCGCCCTGCGTAGCCCTCGACCTGTGACCCGCTGCTCCGTGCGCCGATGTGCGATCATCCGCCGCCGAGATGTGTATCACCCATGAGTGACCTGTTCCAGACCGTCGCCACCGCACTCGCCGAGCTGAGCATCCTCCAGATGGTCGGGGTACTGCTGGCAGTGCTGGGGGCGGCCATCATCAAGGGCGCTATCGGATTCGGCTTTCCGCTCGTCGCCACGCCGCTTGTCTCGACCATCTGGGATGCGCGCCACGCCGTCCTGGTGATCTCCATCGCCTCGCTGATGAACAACGTCAACATTACGATGCGCGGCGGGGGCAGCCGGCGGACGTTTCGTCGGTTTATCCCGACCATCGCCGGGCTGAGCGTCGGGACCGTGGCCGGGTCGCTGCTGCTGGCGCGCGTCGATCCGAACCTGCTGGCGCTGATCGTCGGCAGCGCCGCGGTGCTGTTCGGGATCGTGGCCCTGGTGAAGCCAGACCTGGCCGTACCGCCCCGGCTGGAGCGGTACCTCGCCTTGCCGATGGGCATCCTGGGCGGGCTGCTCGGCGGCAGCACCGGCATCTTCGCGCCGGCCCTGGCGTCGTACACGCACGCCCTGCGGCTGGGCAAGCGCGAGTTCGTCTTCTTCCTGACGTTGCTGTACCTTGTCGGCACGAGTGTGCAGGTCTTTAGCCTGTACCAGCTCGGCCTCTACGATCTGACGATCCTGGTCGTTGCGGCGCTGACGGTGCTCCCGAACTTCCTGGGTGTCAGTCTCGGCATCCGCCTGCAGGAGCGTATCGACCCGCTGCTGTTTCGTCGGCTGGTGGTGCTGGTCATCCTGATCTCGGGCGGCAGCCTCGTGCTCCGCTCCCTCTAGTGCGGCGCGGCCTCGTACGGTGTGGCCTCGCGTCCGGCAGAATAGCCGGAGCGGGCAGGGCCCGTCGGACGTCCTGACACGTTGTACCGTCTGCAAGAGGAACAGGCTGCCCGCCAGCCTGCAGCACGGGAGGTGCAACGGCATGGGAAGCTTCGACGGACAGGTTGTCGTAATCTTCGGCGCGAGCAGCGGCATCGGCCGGGCGGCAGCCCAGGCGTTCGCTGAAGGTGGAGCCACAGTCGCCCTTGCCGCCAGACGCGGCTCGACGCTCGCCGAGATGGCAGGTTTGATGGCTGCAAGCGGCTACCACGCACTGGCGCTCCCGACCGATGTCAGCCACCGCGACCAGGTCGATCACACCATCGCGACGACCATCGAGCGGCTCGGTCGGCTGGATGTCGTGGTCAACGCGGCCGGCCTGAACACCCAGCATCGCCGCATCAGCGATCTCACGCAGGGCGACTGGGACCACGTCCTGAGCGTCAACCTGACGGGCGCGTTCAACACCACGCAGGCCGCGCTGCCGCAGATGCGCGCCCAGGGCGGCGGGCTGATCGTGCAGTTCTCGTCGGTGTCCGGGCGCTGGGGCGACATGTCGGGCGCGGCGTACCAGGCCAGCAAGCACGGCATCGTCGGCCTCTGCCAGGCGACCATGATGGAGGAGCGCACCCACGGGATCCGGGTGACGGCGATCCTGCCGGGCCTCGTCGATACGCCACTGCTCGAGAAGCGGCCCGTCCCGCCCACGCGGGAGACGCTCGAGAAGGCGTTGCAGCCGCGGGATGTGGCGATGGCCTGCACGTTCCTGGCGAGCCTGCCGGCCCGGGCCTACATCCCCGAGCTGATCATGATGCCGCCGCAGCTGCAGGTGGTCGGACAGGCCATGATCTGAGCCGCGTCGCAAGGGATGTTCACGGCGATTCCGTCGGGCGAGGGCGTGCCCCTCGCCCAGGGCGATTGCATGTTGATGTCGTCCTGCCGCCGCGTCGGGGCTTGAAAGCCCCGCCTACGATCCTGCAGTCGCTGCGCGACGCTCCAGTCGCACCAGTGCCGGCCGTTCCCGACGGCCGTCGCGCAGCGACGGCGTGACTGTAGGCGGGGACTTCAGTCCCCGACC
>JADZEM010000074.1 GCA_020850535.1 Chloroflexota bacterium | reverse complement strand
TGCACCCCTGGCTGGAGGCCGAACTGACGGCGATCCTGGCGACGCTGCCCGAGCCGCCGGCCCAGACCGAGGCCGAGCGCCGCGCGACCTGGCAGCGCTGGCAGGCCGGGCTCACCGTCCGGTTCACGCTGCCCGACCGCCTGCCCCCCCTCCGTTTGCTGCTCGTGCTCGACAATCTGAGCGGCCACAAGACCCCGAGCCTGGTCCTGTGGCTGGTCGCGCACGGCGTCATGCCGCTGTACACCCCGCTCAGCGCCACCGCCACGCCCTCGGCGGCTCCGGCGCCATCGCTCGTCGGCCGATCCATCGCCGACCTACCGCACTCGATCAATGGCGACGCTCATGCCAAGTGACCCACCAGCGAAGCTTCGGGTCCGGTAGGGACGGAAGGTCGCCCTTCCGCCCCCCGGTCAGAACCCGGCGTGCAGATTTCCCGCACCGGGCTCCCCAGAACAGATCGGTCGCACGGTCAGTCAAAGGATCAGACTCAGGCCTGCGTCATCCGGGGTGACGGGAGGTGGAACCAGGGCTTGGCGTTCAAGCTTGCCCAATCACCGTGACGTGCCGCCTTCTGGCTGCGCCGCCGCAGTGTCGCCCACCAGAGCTTGCGGACTCGCCACCGTACACCGTCGAGTGCCGGTCCACAGAGGCGCAGTCCGAAGTACTGGTAGTAGCCTCAGAGCATCCGTGTCACATTGGCTTGCTGGGCCCGGACCCGAACGTGCTGGTTCGCCGTCAGCCACGTGGCGGCTGTGCACAAGAAGCGCTCACGCGCCTTGGCGCTCGGCTTCCGTCCCAGGTGGATACAGCCGCTCCGCGCCTTCGTCAGATAGTGGGTGAAGCCCAGGAAGGTGAAGGTCGCCGGCCGTTCGACCGGGCGCCCCGGCCCCCGTAACAGGCTGCCGTCGAAGCGCAGCTTCGCCGTCTTTTCCGGCGCGACCCGCAGCCCGAAAGCCGCCAGCCGCCCCTCCAACTCCTGCTGAAAGCGCTCGGCATCTTGCTGGTCCCGAAACACCGCCATGAAGTCGTCCGCGAAGCGCCGGGTCAGCTCCGCGACGCTCCGGCAGTTCTTCTTGAAGCGCCGCTCGAACCGCAGATCAAGCACGTAGTGGAGGTAGACGTTCGCCAACACGGGGCTGACGGGGCCGCCCTGTGGGACTCCCTCGCTCGCCTGCGTGACCACCCCACGCTCCACCACGCCGGCTTTCAGCCAGTTGTTCAGGAGGCGCAGCAGCTCCTCGTCCACGTACTGGACGACGTTGGTGAGTCGGTCTTCTTTCTTCGCCCGTGCGACGAGCCCGGCGAGTTTCGTGGACACGGTTGATTCGGCCTCGGGTGCCGCCATGTGTCTCTCGTCGGGCAAGCTGTCCTGCGCCGCCCCTTTCCTCCACGGGCGTTGCCCCGCTTCCTCGGTACTACGGGCCGCTCTGCCACCCTCGGCAGCATCGCGGTCGCTGACGCCTTCGCTCGCGCTACTCACCGGGTGAGACCACCGTGGGCTTCCCAAGTTCCTCCACCTATCCGTTGCCCGGCGTGCCACGCGCTTCGACCCCGGTAGATTCTCCGGCGCAGTCGCCATAGCCCACGCCCACTGGAGCCTTCCCGTTTGAGGACACGGTCGGCATCTGCTCTACATCGGTCACGGGGCTGATCCGCTTCACTTGCGTTGTGGCCTGTCGGTCGCTCTGTCTACGCTTCGCCGCGGTCGATACCTCGCGCGGCGCAAGACTCGATTCCCGCTGGCTGGCTGGGCCTTGGCGGGGAAGGAATCACACCTCCTGGATAAATGAGGCTTCCCTTGGCGCACCCTCAAACCGACGAGGGTCGGTCGCTGGACACACCAAACCTGTGCCCAGCGAGGCAGCAGGGCGAAGGTGGCCACAAACCACCAGGGATCCGCGGCTTTGAGGCTTGCCGCCGCCGTCTGCTGCGCCGAAGTGCTGAGGCCAGAAAGGGCCTCTGGCCAGCCTCTACCAGAGAAGCGAGGGACTCAGACGAGTCCAATGGAGCGGACCTCTCCGGCATACACCCACCCTCAGGAACTTGACAGGTTTGTCCACAGGTGACGCCACAAAGCCGGCTACTCGGCGGACAGCAACAGCGGCCCGAACTGGGGCGGTGGCAGCAAGAGGTCGCAGCTTTGGCCGGACGGGCAGCGCTCAGTGCGCGCGCCGATGCCACCGTCATGAATCGTCAGTTCGACGGTCCCGAAATCACGGGCCAGCAGCAGCGGCACGCCAGCCTCGCCGCGAGCGCGCGCCGTGCCAGGATCGCCGATCAGCAGGAGCCACGCCTGCGGCGGCAGCGAGCGCGCCCAGCTCGCGCCGCTGCGCGGGAGCCGGGCCGCCAGCGGCGCGCC
The DNA here is from genome assembly GCA_020850535.1 of Chloroflexota bacterium. Classification (NCBI taxonomy): domain Bacteria; kingdom Bacillati; phylum Chloroflexota; species Chloroflexota bacterium. The sequence goes on along the minus strand of JADZEM010000074.1, from coordinate 34,632 downwards.
TGAGAGCGCTCCGGCCCAGCGGTCAGACGGCGCACCCGGTCCGGGCAACGCCAGCTCAAGCCCATCAAGCTGAATGAGCAGGTCCAGAGCCGGCTGCTCGCCGGCCGTCCGCACGTCTACGACGAGGACACGGACGCCGTCAGCAAGGTCCACCGTCGTGCCCGGTGCGAGCGGAGTCGCCGTCGCCGACCACCGGTCGCCCGCTGGCCACACGTCCGCCACAGCGCCGGCAGTCAACAGATCGACGGCCAGGCGCAGACCGCCCGGCCCGACCACCACGTCAAGCCGGTGCTCCCACAGATCGAGCTGGCTGCCGACACCGGCCACGACGTCAGGGCCGGACTGACCCGTCATCACCAGTGTCGTGCGGCCGTCCGGCGCCCGGATGACGGCGGCTGACGGCTCCACGTCGAGGATCGCCGCGACCGTCGATCCGTCACGACCGCCCACAGCGAGGCCGGCGAGCGAGAGGGCGGCCAGCGCCAGGGCGGCTGCGAGCAGCCCGGACCACATCACGGCAGGACGCAGGCCGAGCGCCCGCAGGTCAGCCGAGCCGCCTGCAGCCCATGCGGCGAGGGCGCCGTACCAGAACAGGGGCAGCCAGACCGGCGCTTGCCCAACGGCAATCGTGCCGCCGGGCAGGCCGGCGAACCCGACGATCAGGCCGAGCAGCAGACTGGTCAGCGCCCAGCCGAGCCATCCCAGCGCCACATCCACCCCAGGCAGCCCGCCGAGCAACGCCAGCAGCGCGCCCACCACCATGATCGGCGGGACCAGTGGCGCGGCCAGCACGTTCGCAGGCAGTCCGACCAGGGAGACTCGCTGAAAGGTCCCCACCACCAGCGGCAGGGTCGCGACCTGGGCCGCCACGGCCACCGCGATCCACCCGGACACTGGCGACGGAACGCGCACGGCTTCAAGCCTGCGCTGGATGGAGGGGCTCAGCACGATCAGTCCGGCCGTCGCGGCGACGGATAACTGGAACCCGAGGTCGAACGCCAACCCGGGATCCCAGCCCAGCAGCAGCGCCGTTGCCACCAGCAGCGCGGCGAAGGTGTCTGGCTGCCGACCGAGCGCCTGCGCCGTGAGCGCGAAGGTCGCCATCGCAGCGGCCCGCAGCGCAGATGGCGGCGCTCCGACCATCAACGCGTAGAGCCAGACCCCGACCAGGGCCAGGCCGCAGGCCGGCGCACGCCCGACGACGGTCAGCGCCAGCACCAGCAGCGCGCCCGCGACCATCGCCACGTTGGCGCCGGACACGGCGGTCAGGTGCGACGTGCTGGTCGCACTCATGGCGGCCCGCAGATCCGGCGGCAGGCCGGCCCGCGCCCCGAACACCATGCCGGCCAGGAGCGAAGCCTGCGGCTCGGGAAGCTGCTCGCGGGCCGTCCCTTCGGCCAGCGCGCGAGCTTCCCCGAGCCAGCGGCGCAGTCCCGGCCGTCCCTCCTCCACCACCCGCACGATCCCGGCGTCGAGGGTCCAGCCGATACCGCGCCGCGCCAGGATCTCGGCCAGCGGCCAGCCCGGCCGCGAACGGGGTCGAGCGAGCTGGCCGCGCAGCTCGACCAGATCGTCATGCGACGCCGGAATGGTCGAGGCCCGCAGAAGCACCCGGGCCGGCCCGCTGACCGGCTGCCGAGCCTCGCGAGGCTCAGGCGCGCGGGAGATCGTCTCGACCTGCGCCACGACCTCGAACCGAGAGCCACGCGGCGTCGGAGCGTCGAGCAGGCGGGCGCGGACGACCACCGCGCCAGCATACGCTGTGAGCGGGTCGTCCGAGGGCGCCGCGGCCCACCACGACGCCCAGGCGACGCCCAGCAGACCGGCCGACAGCCCGAGCGCCAGAAGGCGAATCCTGGCGGATGGTGTAAGGCCAGCCGCACACAGCGAGACGGCGGCCGACAGCGCCGTCAGGAGCGGGGGCAGCGCCACGAGCGCGCTGACCGCGATGCCAACACTCCAGCAGCCTGCCAGGATCAGCCCCGCGCTGCCCACCCACGCCCCCTGCGTCTCGCCGTGCGCTCGGCAAGCGCACCGGTGATGCGCGAGGATAGTACTGAGCACCCTGACCGTCAAGTGCCGACCGCCGAGAACGTCGGGTTCCGCCACCCCAAATCCGCACGAAACGGCCTCACCAGTCGTTGTTACCTGATGAGGCGGCGCGCCACACGTCGGTGGCGCGCCGACGCAGCAATCGTGAGGATGGTGGTCGCATGGACGACGACGCTGGGCGCACAGGGCTGTACAGAATTCATGCAGCCTGTTACCATCCGTCTGTCGCGACACTGTGACCTAAGACGAATTCTTGACAAAACGCTAATCCAGGAATAGGCGCGCTGTCGCGACATTAGCCAGCTATAGGTGTGCCCGCAACAAGGCGGCGCTCACCGCGCGAAACCCTGCCGCTCGGGAACAGAATCACAACCATCGAAGGGAACACACGCGCCCCCGGGGCGCGGTAGGATACAGCATTGTGAATTGTCGGAATCTCGCGTCAGAGCCTCAGGCCGGCCCGCGATCCTGCGCCAAGACCCCTGAGTACGCCGCCGCGCCACAGGGCGGGGTGGCAGGCTCGGCCGGGCGCTGGACAGGCGCGGGCCGAACCCGGGGCCGTGGCGTTCCCACTCCAGGTGCGCCCGAGGTCCGACGATGAGTGTCCCCGTCGAGATCCAGCTCCTCGTGGACGGGGTGCTGATCATCGGCCTGCTGGCGATGCTGGTGATGAACTGGCGGATCCACGCGGTTGTGACGCAAGCCTTGAGCGTTGCGCGCGGCACCTCGATTGCCGAGCGCTGGGCGGCGGCCGTCGGCCTGCTCGGGCGAGACAACGGTTCGAAGAAGACCTCGGTCGAGTCGCGGCTGGGCGGCATCTACGCTGTCGAACAGGTGGCCCGCGAGGCGCACTCGTACCGAACGCCGACCATGGAGCTCCTGGCCGCCTACATTCGCCAGCACGCGCACGTCGGAAGCACCGGCATCGAGCCAGACGTGGAGATCCAGTCCGTGCTGACGGTGCTCGGGCGGGGGGGCGTGGATGGCCTCGATCTGCGGCGCACGGCGCTCTGGGGCATCGACCTGGAATCGTCCAGCATGGTGGCGGCCGACTTCTCCGAGTCACGGCTGAGTGGGGCGCGCCTCACCGGCATGCGCCTGGCGCGCGCCCGCTTCCGCGACGCGAACCTTGCTGACGCCAACCTCGCCGGCGCGGACCTCGCGGGGGCAGCGATGGCTGGCGTGAAGCTGACGGGGGCTGACCTTTCGGGCGCGAACCTGCGCGGCGCGGACCTGACCGGGGCCGACCTCTCACGGGCGCGCCTGCGCGGTGCGGACCTCCGAGACGCACAGCTCACCGGGTGCTCGCTGCGAAACGCGGTGCTCGACGGCGTCGATCTGACGGCCGTCAACCTCGCCAATGTGACCCTCGAAGGCGCGAGCCTGAAATCGGCCACGCTCGCGCGGGCCGACCTCCAGCAGGCGCACATCAGCCACGCCGACTTCAGTGCTGCCAACCTGCGCGGTGCGCTCCTGCGCGGCCTGGATCTGACCACGGCGCGTCTGCAGCAGGCCATTCTCTCCGAGGCGGACCTTGGACACACCAACCTGCGTGGGGTAGATCTACGCGGCGCACAGCTTCGCGAGGCCAGCCTCTACCTCTCCGACCTCCAGTCAGCCACGCTTCAGAGCGTCAGCCTGCATGGCGCTGACCTGATCGGCGCGAACATGCAGGGGGCGAACCTCGAACGGGCCAACCTGACCGGCGCATCGCTGATCGGCACGGACCTGCGTCACGTCAACCTCGTGGATGCCACGCTCGACAACGCCGACCTCGAACGGGCTGAGCTGAGCGGGGCGACGATGATCGGGGCCTCGACACGCGGCTGCTCGTGGCGGGAGGCGCGGCTGCTCGGCGCGATCCTGCCCGACGACTTTCCGCGCCCATCGTCCAGCCCGGCCTAGCAGCCTGTCAGTCGTGAACGACCGGGTCGGGTCACTCGACGCTTCCCCCGTCATCCCGAGCGAAGCGACCCGTTCGGCACGCTCAGGGCAAGCCTGCCGGCACTTCCCCCGTCATCCCGAGCGACGTGAGGGTGCTCCCGTCACCGTCATCCCGAGCGGAGTGAGCGTGCGAACGCAGTCGAGGGATCTTCCTCACGCTACAGAAGGAGAAGATCCCTCTCCACTCCGCTCGTGCCTCGCCGCGGTCGGGATGACGGAGGGGAGGGCGTTCCTCGCGTAGCTTGCCCTGAGCGTGCCGAATGGGGTCGGGATGACGAGAGGGTGTGCTCGTGCCTCGCCGCGGTCGGAATGACGGACGCGAGGTCGTTTCTCGCTGCTGTCAGGTTGACGATGGGCACCGAGCGACCCTGCGATTCACGCCTGCCGAGCCACCAGCCCGCGGCCGAGACTACCGGTCGACCAGCTCCTTGATCCGCTCGAACGTCGTGGCGTTCACGAGATTCGCCGTTCGCAGTTGCTGAATACTCTCGAACGGGCCGTTCTGCTCGCGGTAGGCCACGATGCGCTGCGCCGTGACCGGCCCGACGCCCGGCAGACGGTCGAGCTCGGCTACCGAGGCCGTGTTGATGCTCAGCCGGCCAGGGGTCGGACTGGGGATGTGCGCGGCGATGGCCAGCATCGGGTCGACCCGCTTCGGCACCACGATCTGCTGCCCATCCGCGAGCCGGGCGGCCAGATTGATCCGGTGGATGTCGCCCTCGCCGCTCGGTCCGCCGGCCGCCTTCAGCGCATCCTCGATCCGCGCGCCGACCGGCAACCGATAGGTGCCAGGGGCGATCACCTCGCCGCTCATGTGGACCACCAGCACCGCCGGCGTCTGGGGCGACACCGCCGCGACCGGCTTGACGGTCGGCTGCTGCTGGACGACCACTCGCGGGGGCTCCGGACGCCGCACAATCAGGACGCCGAGGCTCACGGCGACCGCGCCGAGCATCGCCGCTGCCAGCCACGCGCGGTAGCGACCGACCCAGTCGATTGCAGCCCGGCTGCTCACCGTTCACCCCTCGCCCGTGAGACACACACCCACGGCACGAACCCAGCACGTCCTTCGCGAAGTTGGCCCGATTCTACCGCGTCTGAGCGCTCAACGCGAGCCGGCTTCTCGAAGGGACGGGGTACGCGCGTGGTACACTTCCGCGCCGTATGGAACGCCTGACCTCACCTCGCCCGCCTGAGCGGCCGGTCCTGTTCGTGGCCCGTGAGCCTGACGAGACGTTACGGACGTTCCTGCCGGTCATCGACCGTCTGCAGGCCGACTATGAGACGCCGTGCTCGGTGCTCTTCCACCACGCGCCGGGCGACTGGGCGCGGGCGGCCCTCGCCGAGCGCGGCGTCCCGCTGTACGAGGTCGCGCTCCCGGGCCAGACCCTGCCGGCGGGCCTTGGGCGGCTGCCGGGTGCTGCCACGGTGGACGAGATCGCGCGGCTGAGCCGGGCGCGAGCGCTGGCTCAGCGCATGCTCCGCGAGATCGGACCGTCAGCCGTCGTCGTGATTCAGGACACCCTGCTCCTCGAACGGTTCCTGGTGCGCGAGGCGAACGCCGCCGGCCTCCCGACCCTGGTCGTGCAGTGGGCCTTCAGCTACCCCCAGGAGATGTACGACCGCCTGCGGAAGATCCAGTACGCCCCGGCCACCCCGCAACGCGAGCGCAGCCCGCTCCGGCAGCGGATCGGGCCGTTGACGCGTACGGTCTACCAGTCGATTCTGGGCGCACTGGGTTTGCGGTTCACCCTCGTGGAGAGCTACGGCGGTGGCGAGGCCGAGCAGTTCGCCGTCATGGGCAGCGCATTCCGCGACCAGTTCGTGGCGCAGGGCGTCCGCAAGCGCGAGATCGTCGTGACCGGCCACCCCACCCACGATGCCGTCTACCGCCGCGCGCAGACCGCAGACGCCGCTGCCCGATTGGCGATTCGCCAGCAGTACGGCATGCCCCTCACCGAGACGGTGGCCCTCTACGCCACGCAGCCGGTCCTCTGGCGCAAGGTCATCTCCCACGAGACCCTCGAAGCGAACGTCCGCGCCATGGCCGAGGCGATTCAGACCATCGACGGCTGCACCCTCGTCCTCAAGCTGCACCCGCGCGAGCACGCCGAAGACTACGCCTTCTGCCAGACGCTCGATCCGCCGGTGACGGTCCTCACCCAGGCCGAGATGCCGGACCTGATCGCCGCCTGCGACCTGTTCATCTCGTCGTCTTCGTCCACGGTCCTGTTGGCGATGCTGCTGGACCGGCCGATTGTGACGGTCAACTTCGACGAGGTGCCGCACTTCGACCAGTTCGAGCCGATTGGCGGGACCGTCCACGTCCGGACGCACGGGGCGTTCGCCGACGCCGTCTGGAGTCTGCTCACCGACTCGGTCGCCCGCGACCGCCTGCGCCGCAAGCGCGAAGAGGTCGTCGAGCGGTACACCCGCTTCGACGGCAAGGCGGCGGCGCGCATCGCCGCGGTGATCGCCGGCTCGCTGGGGCTGCCGCTCCGAGACACGGTCGGGGCGGCGACCGGAGCACACCCGTGAAAGCGCTGTTCCTCTGCCAGCATCTCAGTGTGGGCGGGGCCGAAGAGCTGGTCCTGGGGGCCAGCACCACGCTGCCATCCGTTGGCGTCGAGACCGGCGTGGTGGCGCTCACGAAGCGTGGCCCCATCGCCGAGGAGATCGCAGCCGCCGGTGTGCCGGTTCAGCTTGCCAGCGGACAGCCCGGCCCGCGCGACCCGGCCGCCTTCCTGCGGCTGGTGCGGCTGCTCCAACGCGAGCGGCCAGAGATCGTGCACACCTTCTTGATCGTGGCCAGCATCTACGGGCGGCTGGCCGCGATCATGGCGGGCGTGCCGGTGGTGCTGGCCGCCGAGCAGAACATCTACGAGCGCAAGCCGAAGCGCCACGCCCTGCTTGAGCGGGCGCTGGCGGCGCGGACCTACCGTGTGGTGGCCTGCTGCGCGGTGGTCGGGCAGTTCTACCAGCGGCAGGTCGGCGTGCCGGCCGCGAAGATGGCCGTCATCTACAACGCCGTCCGCTTCGGGCGGCAGCCGACGGTCGCGGATCGAGCGCCGGCCCGGGCCGCCCTCGGCCTGCCCGAGGACGCCATCGTCCTGGGGACGCTCGGGCGGCTCACCGAGCAGAAGGGCCAGCGGACGCTGCTCCAGGCCGTCGCGCGGCTCGCGCCGAGTCACCCGAAGCTGGTGGCGTTCCTGGCCGGCGTCGGGCCGCTCCGCGACGAACTCGAAGCCGAGGCCGAACGGCTGGGCATCGGAGAGCGGGTGCGGTTTCTAGGGATGCGCCGCGACCGCGACACCCTCTACGCCGCCATGGACATCTTCGTGCTGCCGTCCCAGTGGGAGGGGCTGTCCCTGGCGCTGGTCGAAGCGATGGGCACAGGACGGGCGGTCGTGGCGACGAGCGTCGGTGGCAACCCCGAGGTGGTCGGCGATGGGCGAACCGGGCTGCTCGTGCCGGCGGCCAGCGTCGATGCCCTGGCCGACGCCCTCGATGGGCTGGCTGCCAGCGAGCATCGGCGGCTCGCGCTTGGCGCGGCGGCTGCCGCTGAGGCGCGCGCTCGCTTCTCCATCGAGCAGCACGCCCGCGAGCTGGCCGCCCTCTACCGGCAAGGCGTCGCCGAGCGAAGCGGGCGGCCGGCCCTCCTGGGAGTGCGCGGATGAGCGCGTCCAGCCGCCTGCGCGTCTCCATCGTCAACTACACGCTCAGCATGATGCGCGGCGGCGGCGAGACCCGCGACCTGGCGTTCGCGACCCATCTCGACGCGCTCGGCTGCGACGTGACGCTGGTGTCGGTCGATCCGCTGCTGGGCAAGGTGCGCCACCCGATCGCCGGCGTCCCAGCACGATACCTGCGCGCGCCGTACTTCCGAGACCTGGTCTACCGGTTGATGGTGCTGCCGAAGACCGGACGGCTGGCAACCTTCCTGCTGAACCAGGATTTCAAGCGGTTCAGCAAGGCCGTCGTCAACCTTGTGGCCGATCCGGCCTACCCCATCGACATCCTCCAGGCGGCTGGACTGTATCCCGTGGTCGAGGTCAAGCGGCGGCGACCTCTTCCCGTCATCATTCGCAACCAGGGCGGCCTGCCCGCGAAGTGGCTGCGACCGTACGTTCCGAAGGCCGACGCGATCATCGGGGACGGCTGGGACGCGCTCAACTTCGAGCAGGCGCTCGGGCGCGAGCTGGTCGAGATCACGGGCGGCGTGGACTCCGAGCTGTTTCGGCCGGTCGAGCCAGATGAGGAGCTACGCTCGCAACTGGCCGGACGGCCGATCCTGCTCTACGTCGGGCGGTTCGTGCCGCTCAAGAACCTGCCGATGCTGATCGACACCTTTGCCGAGGTCCGCACGGCCCGGCCCGACGCCGCCCTCGTGATGGTGGGCGAGGGCGCCCTGGAGGGTCAGGTCCGCGAACAGGTCGCGCGCCTGGGGCTGTCAGACGGCGTCACGTTCCTGGGTCACCAGCCACAGTTTCGGCTGCCGGCCCTCTACGCGGCGTCCGATGTCGTCCTGCTCTCGTCGATCTTCGACAACTCCCCGAACTGCGTGCTGGAGGCGAACGCCTGCGAGCGCCCGGTGGTAGCGACGCGGGTCGGCGGGGTGCCGCGTTACGTCACGGAGGGCGAGAACGGGCTGCTGGCCGACTCCAACGACGCCAGCGGCTTCGCCCAGGCGATCCTGGCGCTGCTCAGCAACCCCGGGCGCGCCCGCGCGATGGGCCTGAACGGACGGCAGCGCGTGCTGGAGCGTCACTCCTGGCGCAAGAGCGCCGAGAAGCTGATCGGGCTGTACGAGCGGCTGCTGGCGGCCGGCCCCCGGCCGCTCCAGCGGCGACCCTGAGGAGCCATGTCATGGTGAGCGCGGCGAAACATCTCACATACCGAATCAGCACACGCGCGGGTGAGATCCTTCGCTGCGCTCAGGATGACAGTATTCAGGATGACAATATTCAGGATGACAGTATTCAGGATGACAATCTTCAGAATGACAATATTCAGAATGACAATATTCGTCGTCAGCGCTGGCGATGCGCAGGTACCGAGTGTGCCAGCACGTCGATAGTGCATGCGGCTGGGCTGCCTGCATGAAGCTCGCTATCGTCTACCACCGGCCGTACTACCGTGCACCCGACGGCGGGCTCTGGGAGGCCGAAGGCTCGTTCAGCCGCTTCGTCGAGTCGATGGCGCGGTTCGTCGACCACGTCGACCTGATCGTGCCGGAGCGCCGCCAGCCGTTCCCCGGCGAGGCATACCGGCTGCGCGCGGAGAACGTTACGCTGTGGCCCCTCCCGTTCTACGACCGCCTGCCGCTGTTCTACCGCGCCCTTCCCGCTGCGCTGGGACAGTTGTGGCGCACCCTCCCCGGCGCGGACCTCGTCTGCATCCGCATCCCGACGCCGCTGGGCGTCTACGCCTACGCGCTCAGCAAGCTCCTGCGCCGCCCGCTGTTCACCATCGTGGTGGGCGACCTGGACGGCGTGTCCGAGTCCGTGAAGGTGGACAGCCTCAAACGGCTGGCCTACAAGCTGTACCTCGGGCTGGAGTCGTGGCTGCAAGCGCGGATGGTGGCCTGGGCGCCGGCCTTCGTGAACGGGCAGGGCCTCTACGCGAAGTACCACCGACCCAACCGCGACGTCCTGCTCACCACCACCTCGACCATCGGCGACGCCGACGTGATCGGCCGCGAGGACACCGGCCTCGGCACGCCCGGCCACGCCCCGATCCGCCTGCTGACGGTCAGCCGCATCGATCCGCGCAAGGGGCTGCGGTTCCTGCCGCCGGCCCTGGCGATGCTGGTCGAACGGGGCCATGACGTGCGCCTGACCATCGTCGGGCCAACGGTCGGCACGCTCGGCGAGGAGGAGCGCGAGCGCGTGCTGGCCGCCGCGCGCGCGGCCGGCATCGCGGACCGCATCGAGTTTCTGGGGTCGCGGACGCTGCCCCAGGTGCTCGCACTGGCCCGCCAGCACGACCTGTTCGTGCTGCCGACCCTGCCCGGCGAGGGTGTGCCGCGCGTGCTCCTGGAGGCGATGGCCTCGGGCCTGCCCATCGTCGTCTCGAACGTGGCCGGCGTCCCGACGCTCGTCCAACACGAGGTGAACGGACTGCTGGTCCCGCCGTCCGACCCGGCCGCCCTGGCCGACGCGATGGAGCGGCTCATCGCCGACCACGCGCTGCGGAAGCGGCTCATCGCGACGGGGAATCGGGCGGCGCGCGCGCACACCGCCGACTCGCACGCGCGGAAGATCGCGCTGGGGCTGGTCAAGCTGGCGGGGATCCAGTTGCGGCGCGGCGGGAAGTCGGTCCAGGCGTGAGTCGGGAAGAGGCCCTCACCCCCCAACCCGGTCAGGCCACCGGGCCTGTGCGCGGGAGCGGGGGAGGGGGTCAGGGGGTGGGAGGTGCGCGCCGCATCCGCGTCTCGATCCCGCTGGCCGGGTTCAACCTCTCCGGCGGGGTGAAGTCGCTGGTGGCGGTGGCGAATGCCCTGGCCGCGCGCGGCCACGCCGTCCGCATCCTGGCGCCCGACTACGCCGCGACGCCGCCCGCGCCTCTCGCATCAGGCGTGCGGCTCACAGTGCTGACGGCCGGCCCACGCAGGCTGCCTGCACCCGCCCGCAAGCTGATCCATCTCGCGCGCCTTGCGCTCAATGCGACGGCTGGCGCCGACGTCTGCCTCGCGAACTACTGGACGACAGCGTACATAGCCGTCACCTCGAAGTGGCTGCACGGCGACCACACGATCCTGGCGTACAACGTGCGCGGCTACGAGCCATTGAGCCACGGCCTGAACGCCGACGCCTCGCTGCCGAGCCGGCTGGTGCGCGCCCTGCTGGCCTGGATCAGCTACCGACTGCCCTTGCAGCAGATCTGCACCACCGAGTGGCTCAGGCAACAGACCGGTGACCGCTCAGCATATGTCGTGGGGCACGGGATCGACCTGAACGTGTTCAAACCAGGGCCGGCCCGCGAGCCGGGCGAGACGGTGACGGTCGGCACCATCGGGCGGCTGGGCGAGGCGAAGGGCTACCCCGACTTCCTGCGCGCCGTCGAGCAGTTGCCGACCGACCTCCCGATCCGGTTCAGCATCGCCGCGCCAGACGAGGTCGAGCTGCCGACACGCTTTCCGTCGAGCGTTGCACACCCGAAGCCTGAGCGCGAAATGTCGGAGTTCTACGCCGCCTGCGACATCTTCGTCTTCTCGTCGCGCGGCGAGGGCTTCGGGCTGCCGGCCCTGGAGGCGATGGCCGTCGGCTGCCCGGTCATCACGACCGACTCGGGCGGCGTGCGCCAGTTCGCCGCGCCCGACGAGAACTGCCTGATGACGCCGCCAGCCGACCCAGCCGCCCTGGCACGGGCGATCCTGGCCCTCGTCCGCGATCCCGAGCGGCGGGCCGCCCTCCGCCAGGCCGGTATGACGACCGCCGCCGGGTACGCACAGGACGCCGTCCTGGAGCGCTTCTGCCGCTACCTGGAGCGTTTGTCCCGGCGGTAGAAGAACTGGCGTGGCCGATGGCAGATTCGCAGGAATGCGTACGACTTCTGCTGTCATCCTGAGCGCAGCGAAGGACCTCACCCGCTGACCGTCAACGCTCGCGTCAGCGGATGACCGTCATCGTGCGCCCCTCCCACACCGTCAATATTCGCACCACCCGCTGACCGTCAACGGTCGCGTCAGCGGGTGAGGTCCTTCGCTGCGCTCAGGATGACATGGGAAGTTGCATGCTTTGCACGTGGTGACGGGCGGTCGCTTCTGAGAAGCTGTCGCCCTCACCGTCCGCGAAGAGTGAGGAACTCGGACGTTACCGAAACGTCGGTTCGGTGATCCAGCCGGCGTACGGCACGGCCCGCCGGCTGCGCCGCCGCCAGCGCCCAAGCTCGGCCGTCTTCTGGAGCGTCTCCAGGAAGCGCGGCGCGTGCGTCGTCAGCGAGTAGCGATCCTCAACGGTCTGGCGGCCGGCCTCGCCCATCTGGCGACGGAGCGTCGGGTTCTCCACCAGCAGCGAGAGCTTCTCGATCCACTCCTCAGTGGTAGACGCCAGCAGGCCGTTCTGACCGTCCTGCACGATGTCGGTCGTCATGCCGACTGGCGAGCAGACGGGCGGCACCCCGCAGGCCATGTAGAGCAGCGCCTTAAAGCCGCACTTGCCGCGCGTCCACTCGGTGTCGGGCATCGGCATGATGCCGATGTCGAAGCCGTGGAGGTCTTCAAGCTCGCGGTCCAGGCTCCAGCGGCGCACCGTCAGCGACGGCGAGACCGGCGGCACGTAGCTGCCGCCAATCGCCTGGATCTCGACCTGTGGGTAGCGCCGCGTGACCTCGGCGAGGGCGTCGGCCACCATGCGCAGGTAGGGGGCCGTCGTGTTGCTGCCCTGCCAGCCGATGACCACCTTCCTGTCACTGCCGGGGCGCGGGCCGTTGCGCGGCACGAAGCTGTCGGTATCGACCGGCGTCGGGATCACCACGATGTTGCGGTTGTAGTCCGAAGCGTACGCCTTCAGATTCTCGTTGCCGGCGATCACGGTGGTCGAGAGGTTGATGATCCGCGCCGTCTTGCTCGGCCGCTTGAGCAGCCCGACGGTCCGGCTGGTCAGCCCGGTGTTGAGCAGATAGATGGCGTCGTCGAAGTCGAAGACCATCGGCGGACCGGCCGCCGCCAGCTTCTCCTCGATGAACGGCCCGCCGACCGGGAACGACTCTCGGTGCACGAACACCACGTCCGCGCCCTCGGCCCGGCGGATGTCCATGAAGCGGCTCAGGGTGCTGAACCCGAGCGACGCCACCTTGCGGATCATGCTGCCCGGCGCGTGGCGGATGTTGTAGAGGTCGCTCGACATGAACGGCCGCAGGATGATCTCGACGCCGTGATTGTCGAGGTACGGGAAGTACTGCTCGACTCGCAGACGGTTCGAGGGGGCCTCGGTCGGATACGGAACGATGAAGAGCGCTTTCACGGGCAGTTCCTGTCGAGCAAATGGGTGAGCGTCAGCATTTCAGACAAGACGTTCGGCCATCAGGCGAGCTGGGCGCGACCCCAGACGACCGTTCGCTCCAGCCCCTCTTCGAACGTGCGGACCGGCTCGTAGCCGAGCAGCTCGCGCGCCTTGCTGATGTCGGCCAGCGAGTGCTTCACGTCGCCAGGGCGGTCCGGGCCGAACGTCGGCGTGATGTTCGTGCCGAGAATCCTGTTCAGCGATTCTACGAGGTCGAGGAGCGTATAGCGCTGGCCGCACGCCACGTTGAAAACCTCGCCGCCGACGCCAGGAGCTTCGGCGGCGCGCAGGTTCGCCTGCACGACGTTGTCGATGTAGGTGAAGTCACGCGACTGGGTGCCATCGCCGTGGATGCGCGGTACCTCGCCGCGCGCCATCTTGTTGATGAACAGCGGGATCACCGCCGCGTAGTCGGAGGTTGGATCCTGGCGCGGCCCGAAGACGTTGAAGTAGCGCAGCGCGACCGTCTCCAGACCGTACAGCCGATGGAAGACCTTCAGGTAGTGCTCGCCGGTCAGCTTGGTGACGGCATACGGCGAGAGCGGGCTGGGGGTCATCGTCTCGACCTTCGGCAAGGTCGGGGTGTCGCCGTAGACCGACGAGGACGACGCGAAGACGACGCGTGGCACACCGGCGTCGCGGGCCGCGAGCAACACGTTGAGGGTGCCGGTGATGTTGGCCTCGTTGCTCAGGAGCGGGTCTTTCAGCGAGCGCGCCACTGACGGCACGGCAGCCTGGTGGAGCACCCGCTCGACGCCCTTCATCGCGCCCCGCAGCGTGTCGAGGTCGCGGATGTCCCCGCGCACGATCTCGACGTCGGGCACGTCGGCGAGGTTGTCCTCGCGACCCGTCAGGAACGTGTCGAGCACCCGGACCTCGTCGCCACCCTCGACGACGGCGCGCGTCAAGCTCGATCCGATGAAGCCGGCCCCGCCAGTGATCAGAAAGCGTGTCATGTCAAACCGCCCTGGCACCCGGCATTGGACTGACGGACGCCGTCACCTGCCGGTCGACCCGCCGGAATTGCCGTGTGAGCAGCCAGTCAAATCCAAGGCCAGCCATCGCAAAAGCCGGCAGCAGCAGCATCGCCCGGTGCCGATAGATGGTGCCGACGTTCCCTTCAATCAGGCTGAAGATACAGGATAAGCCGGCGCAAAACGCGAGTGGCAAGAACAGCTCTCGCCAGCGGTCACGCCGCCGACCGATCAGCCCTGCGACGATCAGAATTTGCATCCCGTACCAGACCAGTGTCTCGGGGATCACAGCAAATTCGCGCGCGGAGCGGGCCATCCAGGGGAATGGTCCCCACAGGACGTACGGCAGCACCTTCGGCGCGGTCCTCAACTGGATTGTGTAGCCGTCCGCTGCCGAGCGCGGAAGATCGTCGACCTCAACAATCCCGGTCTCGGCATTCTTGGCGCCGAACTCGCGACTACTCGCCAGAGCTTCAAGCCGCTTCGCACTCAGGTATCGCAGGCCGAGCGACTGAGTCTCGTTGGTGATGTACACCACCGACAGCAGCGCCAGCGCGAACGGCACACCGTACTTGAGGCGCTCGCGCCAGGGCTTCCGGTTGATCACGAAGAATGCGATCCAGAGAAGCCAGCCCAGCGCAAAGAAGACGTAGAGGCGGAGATTCTCAAGCGCTGCAAATGACGCGACGGTCACGACGGCCCAGATGATTGACGGTCGCCGTGAGAACTTCAGGCCGCCGAGCATCGTCAGGCCAATCAGAAGAACCACGAGCGTGTCTTTGAGGTTCAGGATCGACCACAGCAGGGTGGACGGGAAGACCAGCGCCAGGGCCGCGGCGAAGTAGCCGGCCCGTGGGCCGCTCAGTTCCTTCGCCAGTGCGTAGGCGACCACGACCGTGAGCGCGCCGAACAAGCAGTTCAGGAGCTTCGGCCCAACCACGTCGTGATCGAACAGGTAGTAGACCCAGCCCATCATCACGGTGTAGTTGTTGATCAGGTAGTCCTGCGACTTCGCGGTGTTCGCCAGCTCGCCGGACCAGAGGCGGGCCAGCGCCCAGGAGACGACATCAAACGCTCGGTCATCCTCGAAGAGGAACCCCCGATAGACATCGATGCGGCCATCTCCGCGTCGCTGATTGGTGATGAGAAACGGGTGGAGGGCGAGCGCCGCTGCGGCACGAATCGCAAAACCGGCCAGCAGCAGCATCGACATGGCCTGCCGCTCGACACCGGAGAAACAGTACCGGATCACGACCCAGGCAAGCATCAGCCCAACACTGGCAGGGATGGTTACTGCGGCGTGGCCAGTCAGCGCAGCGGCGAGCATCGTCAGTGCAGCGACGCCTGCCAGCAGCCATTCGAGGCGGCGAGACCAGACGTTCCAGTCGAATGAACGGAGAGGCCGTGGCAATGTGAGGCCGTTGTCACGGAGCGGAAGTGCGTTCAGACGAGCCTCCCATCCGTCAAGCGTGACGCGTCTCGGGCTGCCCGAAGCAGTGCGAGGACGGATCGTAGTGTACCCGTTGAGGGCTGGAGAGCCGCCACAAACCCCTCACTCACCCAGGGCGATTGCATGTCGATGTCGTCGTGCGGCGGCGTCGGGGCTTGAAAGCCCCGCCTACCATCCTGCAGTCGCTGCGCGACGCGCCAGTCGCACCAGTCCCTGTCCGTGGCCGGTGTCCGTCGCGCAGCGACGGCGTGACTGTAGGCGGGGGTTTCAACCCCCGACCGCCCGTTCCATGATGCTTCGGGGACACCAACGAACATGCAACCGCCCTGGCGGCAGACGGTGTCCTGCACGCACACGCAAACGGTTGACGGCCGCCCGGCGGCGGGCTCTCCACGTTTTGCAACCGCGGCCTGCGCCAAATCCGTGGCTGGAAATGGGCACGGCGGCGCACGAAATCCCGTTCCAAAAGTGGGATGGGCTGCCATCGTCACGCGAGCATCGTCGCGGAGGCCGCGACGAGCGAGGCGCAGGCAGCCCCGGCCACAACGGCTGCCCCCCGGTCGAGATAGCAACCATGAGGCTGTGCGTATGATCTGGAAGAAGCCCGGTATGGACATCCTCCCTGACGAGACTGGGACGTCCAGCCGTGCCCCCGGCGCGAGCGGGCCGACGCCCATCCGCCGCTACGATACGGCTCAGGAAGATGCGGCGATCGACACCATCGTTTCGGTGTTCCGCACCTTCGGGCGCTACTCGCTGGACGTCGGGGACGAGGATCTCAACGTCCTTCGCCGGCGCTTCGAGGCCTGGGCCACCCACCTCGCCATCGGCGGCCCCCATCCAGACCACCTCCCGGACGACCCAGACGCCGAAGTGCGCCCGGTCCTCCCGCGTGAGCGCGACTGGGTCGGCGCGCGGCGCTTCGTGCAAGCCCATCGCCAGCACGAGTGCGAACAGGTCGCCAGGGCCGTCACCCACTCCCATGAGCTGATCTGGGACCTGACGGCGCAGATGGCGAAGACGGTCTCGGACACCCGCGACCGCGACCGCGAGGTACTCGAGCAGCTCGAGCGGCTGCGCGCGGCGATCATGAGCCGCTCGCTGACGACCATCGAGCAGGAGGTGAACAGCGTCGCGCGGGTGCTCTCAGGGGCGGTCCGCGACCGCGAGCAGCGGCTCAAGGTGCAGCTTGACGAGCTGGGCACCCGCGTCAACGAGCTGTCCGAGCAGCTGCAGGAGGTCAAGGTCGAGAGCCGCCTGGACGGCCTGACCCGCATCCCGAACCGCGCGGCGTTCGACGGCGCGATCCGCCGTTGGCACCACGTCGGCACGGCGTTCGAGCGCTCGACGTGCCTGATCCTGGTGGACGTCGACCACCTGAAGCACATCAACGACACGTTCGGGCATCGTGGCGGGGATGCCGCGCTGCGGGCCTTCGCAGACTGCCTTGCACGGGGCTTCCCGCGCCGCTCCGACTTCGTGGGGCGCTACGGCGGCGACGAGTTCGCGGTGCTGCTGGCGGATACGCCGGGCCGGTCGGCGCTGCGGCTGGCCGAGCGCTTCCGCCAGATGGTGCGGTCGGCCTCCGCCGAGCACGACGGCCGCCGCATCGACCTGACGACCTCGCTGGGCGTGGCCGAGCTGGAGCGGAACGAGCCGCTCGAATCGTGGATCGAGCGGGCGGACCAGGCGCTCTACCAGGCGAAGCAGGCCGGGCGGGATCAGGTGGCGTTCGCGCGGCCCGGCGACGGCGCCTGGAGCCAGCCAGCCCCGGCAGCCCCCGCCGCCGAGTAGCAGCCGGCGTCGAGGCCCGTTCGGCCGGGCGCCGGCCCACTTCCAGGTTTCTCGGCAGACGCGCAGGAAGTTCCCGCCCAGGATCGCCTGCACGTCCGCATCCGAGGAGCCGCGCGCCAGCAGCCGATCCGCGAAGTCCAGCACCCACGGGTAGCAGTTGAAGTCGCGGAGGGCGCGGCGCGGCGAGCGCGTGTCGCCCGTCACCGCCTCGGCGTAGTCGGCCCCTGACGGCGAGGCAGTCGGTTTCAGTGTGCCGAAGGACTACCGATAGATGCCTGAGCGCTGCTCCTGGAGCACCTGCTCCGCGATGTTCAGGGCCGCCCGCGGGCGGCCTACCTTCTGGGCCAGCTCGCGCATCATCGTGAGCCGGGCCGGCTGCTCCAGCAGCGAGAGCACCACCGGTGGCACGGACTCGACCTGCCGCAGCTGCACCCCGGCCCCGCTGGCAGCCACGAAGTCCGCGTTCCACTCCTCCTGGCCGGGGATCGGGTCGATCACGACCATCGGCGTGCCGCGCGCCAGGATCTCGCTGACGATCAGCCCGCCAGACTTGGTGATGGCGAGGTCGCTGGCCGCAACCAGATCGTCCACGTAGTCGATGCGTCCCAGCTTCACCAGCCGGATGTTGGGGCCGTCGCCCAGGTCGCTCAACGCCTGCATCACTCCCTCGCTGCGCCCGGACACCGTCACCAGCGTGCCCGCCGTCGGCGAGGCCAGCAGCCGCGAGACCACCTGCCGCGCCCGCTGCGGCTCGATGCCCCCGCCGAACAGCGACACGATGGGACCGTCCGCCGGCAGGCCGCGCCGCGCCCGGGCCTCGGCGGCGGTCTTCGCCTCGGCGATCTCCAGCTTCACCGGGATGCCGGTGACGTGCAGAATCTTCTCAGGGACGCCGCGCGCCACCATCGCCTCGCGGGTCAGATCGCTGGCCAGGAAGTAGCCGTCCACGCCGTCGCTGATCCACATCGCGTGGACCATGTAGTCGGTGATGACCGAGTACAGCGGCGCGTGCAGCTCGCCCCGCCGCTTCAGACGGCGCAGCACGTCCATCGGAAACATGTGGGTGCAGACGATGGCGTCTGGCCGATACGAGGTGACGAACCGCTCCAGCTTGTGGACCGGCCCGCGCTCCAGCCGCTCCCGGAACGCGCTGCCCCGGGCCAGCCGGGCCGGGCTGTCGGTGTCGCTGGCCTCGTAGAGCATCTTCCAGAGCAGCGGCGCGCGCCCGCTGACTTCCAGGTAGGAGCGAACCAGGGCCTTCCGAAAGAGCGTGCTGCCGTAGTCGAGCACATCCTCGACTCGGACATCGCCCTGCTGCTTGCGCCGAAACGCCTCGGCCAGGGCGTTGGCGGCGGTGGTGTGGCCGGTGCCGACGGCCGCGTGCAGAATCAGAATCCGTGGCATGGTGGCGCACCTCGCAGTGGTGACGTTCCGGCAGCCGCGCCGGTTCCGTCGCCGGGCGGAACCGGACGGGACGCTTCCCTTATCCTGCATCTCACGTCATAATGAGCCACCGGCCAGCCAGCTTCGGGGAAAGGAGCGGGCTGCCGTGCCTGACAGGAGGCGGGCTCCTGTCTCCCCTGCACCACGCAGGATCGCGCGCCGCCTGTGCGGCCCGCCCTCGCTGTGGAGCGCCGGGCGATCCCCTGGCCAGCCAGATCCACCAGCGAGAAGGATAGAGCCGCATGCGGGTCACGTTTCACGGTGTCCGGGGCTCCGTGCCGACGCCCGGCCCTTCCACCGTCCGCTACGGGGGCGACAGCGCCTGCACCGAGGTCCGCCTGCGAGACGGCACGCTTATCATTCTGGACGCCGGGACGGGCATCCGCGAGCTGGGCAACCGGCTCCTGCGCGAGGGACACCGCGCCCCGATCCACCTCCTGATCACCCATCCGCACTGGGACCACATCCTCGGGCTGCCGTTCTTCGCGCCGGTCTACCGTCCAGAGACCCAGCTGGTGCTGTACGCCTTCGGCTCGACGCGCGTCGTCAACGCCGGCCGCCCGATCCTGTTCGACGGCGAGCACTTCCCGGTGCGCTTCGACGCCCTGCCCTACCAGTTGACGACGGTGGAGGCCGAGACGGACGAGATCGAGATCGGGCCGGCCCGGGTGCAGCGCATCCAGCTCAACCACCCTGGCGGCTCGGACGGCTTCAGGATCACCGACGCGGACGGCGCATCGCTCTGCTACCTGACCGACAACGAGCTTGCCCCGCCGACGCCGCCCGTCACCAGTATGGACGAGCTGGCCCGGTTCGCGCAGGGTGCCGGCCTGCTGATCCACGACGCCCAGTATCTCCCGTCGGATCTGCCGCAGAAGCGCGGGTGGGGACACTCGCTCGTCGAGGAGGTGCTGGAGCTGGGGCGGCAGGCCGAGGCGCGCGCCGTGGCCCTCTACCACCACGACCCGGACCGCGACGACGCCGCGCTGGACCGTGTCGGGGTGAACGCGGCGCGCTGGGCCGCGAAGCATGCGCCGTGGATGCGAACCGTCGTGGCCTGCGAGGGGGACACGCTGGACGTCCGCCCAGGCTAGGGCAAACGACGTACGGGCAGCGCATTCGTTGGTGCGCAAGCCGCCATCTAACAGATGTCATGCTGAGCGCAGCGAAGCATGACATCGTGGCGACAGCAGCGCGCTCTTCTTGCGCGCGTGTGCACGTCAGCATGTATCAGGGTTCGGAGCAAAGGGTCAGCCGAGCGGCTCGAAGGCCAGCAGGTACTCGCCGGCGGCCAGCCCCTCGAAGCGGGTGATCCAGGCGTCGCTGCCGGCGCCCGGCTCGGGGAGGGCCAGGCGCGGCTCGGCGCTCACGGGCGCGGGGCCGCGGTCGATGGGCACGAGCAGCACCAGCGGCGGCTGCTGCCCGGCCGGCACGCCGTCGATGCGGACGGCGACCTCGCCGCGCTCGCCGCTGACGGCCACGCGGGCGGATGGTCCGCCGGCTGTGCCGCTGGCCGTCACCACAATCGGCTGGGCCGCGCCTCGCCGGGCCGCGCCACGCGTCGGGATGGCAGCCGGGGCCGGCGCGAACCGCCAGGCGGCGCTCGGGCGGGCCAGACCCTCGACGCCCTCGGTCAGGACGCGGGCGGCCTGCCCGGGCGCGTCCACGACCACCTGGAGCGCCGCCTCGACCTGCCCGTTCCAGCGACGCTCCCAGGCGGCCACGCGCTCCTGGAGGGCCGCGACCGTCGAGCGGACCCGCGCCAGTGAGAGCGCCTGCAGGATGATGCTGCCGCGCACCGCCACGCCGTGCGTCTGGGCATTCCACCGGTCCACCATGTCGCCCACCGCGAGTGCCTCCTGCGAGGCCAGCGCACAGTCGTCGCAACGAGCGACATGCCGCTCCACATCCGAGAGCGCATCGTCCGCCAGGGTGTCTGCAACGTAGGCGGCGATGGTCTGCGGGCTGAGATGGGGACTCGGGCTCAGATGCTCGGTGGGGGCGTTCATGATCGGCACCGTGATCCTTCCGTTGCGGCAGGTCGGGCGGCTAGCGGCTGGGGCGCTCGCCGACGCCACGCCTGGCGTTCATCCGCTGAGACTGCCGCAACAACTCGGCCAGGGGGCCATCGGCGCGGCGCTGAAGATCGGCGATGACCCGCCGCTTGACGGCGTGCCACCACTGCGTCAGGTTCGCGGTTGGCTCAGCCGTGTAGTACTCGGCCAGGGTGGTCTCGCCAACGATGCGACTGTGCACATGGGGGTAGGTCGCCAGCGTCGTCGGGTCGCGAACGACCTCGTCGAAGCGGCGCGTCAGACGATCCCGCAGCGGCTCGAAGGCCGGCCGGATGCGCGAGGCGGGCAGATCGGACCGGTCGAGGTACGCCCGTTCGAGACGGTCGGCCAGGGCTGTGAGCGGCTCATGCGAGAACTCGGCGGCGATCTGGCGCGGCTTGAGGTCCGTCGCCTTGGTCAGGCCGAAGACGATCAACTGATGGGGCGGGCTGGCCGTCTGGAAGGTGACCAGCAACAGTTCGTCGTAGACCTCGGCCGCGATGGCGTCGTCCGGAGCCTGGCTGGCGCTCGACGCGCCGAAGCGGTCGAAGGCGTCGTTCGGTCCGTCGTCGGCGTCGTCGCGGTCGAGCAGGCTGCCGATCGGCGTCTCGATACCCTTGCCGACGGGGGTATCGCGGTAGCGGCGGACCATGATCCTGGCCCAGTACCGAGCAAACGTCGCGAAGCTCGCAAGCTCCGGCTTGTAGGTCGGCAGCTTCTGCCAGACCTGCACCCAGGTCACCTGAACGAGATCGTCCACCAGGGCGCGGTCCACAAACGTGCGGCCATCTTCGGTGCGCCGGCCGACCTGGAGGCGGATCGTGCAGCGCACGACGTGCTCGCAGGCCGCCTGCAGCCGCGCGAACGCCTGTTGATCGCCGGCCACCGCCTGGGCGACAGTGGCAGGGTCGTCGTGCAGGGCGTCTGCGCGCGGCCGGTCCTCGGGTCCGCTCTCAGGTCCGCTCGCCATGCGCCACGGCTCCTCTCCAGCGGGCCAGCCGCCAGGGCTTGCCACGCAACGCTGCTCCGCTGCTGGATGATGGACCAGCGGACGGAGTGTAGCAACCGGAGGGCAGGAGCCACGCGAGGAGAACACGGAGACCTCCTGACAGGGTCGCCCCGCAGTACGCGAGGCGTCTCAGACCGTGCAGGATGCGGGGAGGAATCTCGCAGGCGCCGAAGCTCAACCTCACCCCCCGGCCAGGGCGATTGCATGGTCGTCGGTGTTCCCAGAATGTGGCGGAACGCACGGTCGGGGCCTTCAACCCCCGACGACACTGCACGATGCACCCATCATGCGATCGCCCGGCCGCGGAGGGCCTCCAACCTGGGCACGCGGAAGTGGTAGCGTATGCTCTCTCTGACCACACCGCCCTTGGAGCACGCTCCTGATCGCCCGTCTGCGTCGTCTGTATCGCCGCATTCGCCCCTGGCTGCTGGACGCCACGCTCGGCCTGCTGGCGCTGATCGTCGTGACGCTCGGCGCGTACACCGTGCTGGGGCAGGCCACGCCGGCCCGCGTCGGCAGCATGCCGCCGTTGCCGCGTGGCTGGCCCTCGACCTTGCAGTTGGGGATGTCTGGCGGGACCAACACGGCCGCCAGCATGCGCGCAACGGCCCCGTTCGGCCTGCGCTACCAGTATCTCGCGGGCGGCGTGAACACCGGGGCCGGCTGGACGAACTGGATGCCGAACGGCGAGTTCGTGACGGCGTACATGCGCGAGTCGGCGGCCCAGGGGATGCTGCCGGTCTTCACCTACTACCAGATCACTCAGTCTGCCCCCGGGCGCGGCAGTGGCACGAACGAGCCGAACGCCGTGATCCAGAACGTGACGACGCCCGAGACGATGCGCGCCTACTTCGACGATCTCCGGCTGGTGTTGCTGCGGGCCGGCTCGCTCCCGAACCAGACCGTGGTGCTGCACGTCGAGCCGGACCTTTGGGGATTCCTGCACCAGCGTGCCCAGAACGACGATCCCCACACCGTGCGCGTGATCGTCGGCTCGTCGGGGCTGTCGCTGATCTCGGACCTGCCGGACGACGCCAGCGGCCTCGCCCAGGCGATCGTGCGGCTGCGGGACCAGGCCGCGCCGAACGTGCTGCTGGCGTACCACGTCAGCGCCTGGGGCGGCGGGACGGACCCGTTCTACCAGAACAGTTGGGATCGGACGGTGGACCGGCTGGCCCAGCGCGAGGCAACGTTCTACGCTGGCCTGGGCGCCCGTTTCGACCTGGCGTTCTCGGAGACGAGCGACCGCGACGCGGCGTTCAAGCAGGCGATCTACCGCGACCGTGGTCGCTCCTGGTGGAACGACGCCGATTTCGCGCGGCATGCGCGGTTCCTGTCGGGCTTCGCGGAGCGGACGAGGCTGCGGGTGGTGATCTGGCAGATCCCCTACGGCAACACGAAGATGCGGGCCGTCAACAACACCTGGAACCACTACCAGGATAACCGCGTCGAGTGGCTGCTGGACGATCCCGGCGGCGCCCACCTGCGGCAGTACGCCGAGGCCGGGGTGATCGGGCTGCTGTTCGGACGCGGCGCCGACGGTGCGACCGACGCCTCGGATGCCAGCGGCGACGGCATCACCGAGCCGCCGCCGATCGACGGGAACGTGCGGCCGTCGCTGAACGCCGACGACGACGGCGGCTACTTCCGCGAGCGGGCGTCGGCGTACTACCGGGTCGGCGCGGTGCCGCTGCCGTAGGGCCGTCCCATCGGCTGCAAGGCAGATCGATGGGCACGACTGCCGTAGGGCATGACAGGTGGGCTGCCATCGCTATACTCGACGCGCATGCGGTCGTGGCGCTCAAGGTTGAGGATCAGGAGGCGGTCGCGAGGTGAACCCCGGCGAGGCTCTGCCCATCTACCTGCAGCGTCTCGGTCGGCGCGCCACCCCCACTGAAGTGCTGGCCTGGGCGGATGACCTCCTCAACGCGCTCGTGTACCTCCACAGCCAGACCCCGCCCCTGACCCACGGCAAGATCGTCCCCGAGCAGCTCCGCGTCCGCGACGACGGCCGCCTGGTGCTCGCCCACCTCGGCGCGGCGTCAGGGCAGCGGTCCGTCCTCGACGACGTGTACGCCGTCGGCGAGACCCTCTACCAGTTGCTGGCAGGCGAGCCGCCGCCGCCAGCCGCCAGCCGCCAGCAGGGTCGTCGCCAGGGCCGCCACGAGGGTGGTGATCCGCTGCGTCCGCTGACAGCGCTCAGCCCGCCGACGCCGCCCGACCTGGCCCGCGCGATTCACCACGCACTCGACCTGGACCCCGCCCGCCGTTTCCAGTCGGCGGCGGCCATGCGGACGGCCCTGCGAAGCACCGGCGGCTGGCAACAGGCGGCAGCACGCCAGGACGCTCGCGCGCGCCCGGACGCCGCCCCGGCGACGGGCGAGATGCTGGAGCCGCCGACCATCGTGCGGCCGGCAGCGCCAGCCGCCGCACCTGCACCCATCGCCGCATCTGCACCCGTACCCGCCGGCCCACCTGCGCCCGTACCTGCCACGCCGCCAATATCGTCAGCCTCGCTGATGGTTGACGGCATCCGACGGGCCGCTCCGACGGCTGGCCGGCGCCAGGGCGACGGCTTCCACCTCGCGCTCGCCCGCGGCGACCATCTGGCCGATCGCTGGCCGCTCCCGCCAGCCCAGCCTGCCTCCATCGGGCGGACCACCGCCGAGCCGCCAGACGTCGACCTGCGGGCGGACCGGCGTGTCTCGCGGCAGCACGCCCGCGTCTGGCGCCAGGACCATCGCTGGTGGATCGAGGACGCTGGCAGCCGGTACGGGACGCTCGTCGACGGTCAGCCGCTCGCGCCGGGTACGCCGGCCATCCTGCGTCCCTGGTCGACAGTCCAGTGCGGCGACACCACCCTCTTCCTGGCCCCGCCCGGCTGGCGACGGCTGCGCGCCCACGGCCTGACCCTCGACATCGAGCTGGCCGGGACGATCTCCTTGGCGCTGGCGCACGCTGGCCTGCCGGTCGTCGGGCGGATGATCGCGCGGAACCAGGGCCAGACGACGCTGCCGGCCAGCACCGTGCAGCTTGCGCTCGAGCCGTGCTTCGGGCCGATCACGCTGGCCGTGCCGGCCCTGCGACCGGGGGCCAGCCTCCCCCTCTCGCTCCCACCAATCGGGCTCCGCTACGACGTGCTCGAAGGGCAGATCGAGCGCTCGCGGCGGCGGCTGACCGTCGCCGTCGACGGCGACCACCAGGCAGTCGAGCCGGTCGAGTGTTGGCTGCTGCCCCACAACGAGTGGTCCACGCTGCCGGAGCATCAATCGGCCCTGGCGACGTTCGTCCTGCCGAATCATCCGCTGGTGGCGGCTCTGGCCACCGAGGTGTCGGCGCTGACCGATCCGAATGGCCCGGCTGACAGTCTGCTCGCGGCCCTCTTCGAGATCCTGTCCGAGCGCTGGCAGGTGAGCTATCGGCTGGAGCCGCCCCACTGGGCTACCGACAGCCAGAAGGTCCGGCTGCCGCACAGCGTCCTGCTGGACGACGCCGCGCGGATGGGCGAGGGCACCTGCCTCGATCTGGCGCTGCTGGCGGCGGCCTGCCTGGAGAACCTCGGATTGCAGCCGCTGGTGGCGGTCCTCGACCTGGGCGAGTGGTGGCATGCGCTGGTCGGCTGCTGGGATCCGCCCGAGCCGGGCGTCGAGGCGATCCGCTTCGACCGGCCGGCCCTGCTCGACCGTGCGCTCTGGCTCGATCCGACCTGCGCCACTCGCGACCGCGACATCCGCAAGCCGTACCGCGAGGCCCGCGACGAGGCCGCGCGGCTGCTGGAGGCGCAGCCGTTGCTGTTCGCGCTGGACGTGACGGCCGCGCGCGCCGAGGAGATCATGCCGCTGCCGTTCGCCGGGCAGCCGGTCTGGAGCGCTGGCGTCAGCCGGGCCATCGCGGCTGCGCGCCAGCACGCCGAGGCGGTCGGCGGCCAGGTGTGCACGGCGGCGCTGCTGGCGGGCCTGCTCACGGCTGGCGACGGGCTGGCCCGGCGCGTCGTGCGGGAGGCCATCGGCGAGCCGGACGCAGCGGCCCGGACGGTCATCGCGGCGCTGCCGGCGGCTGGCCCGGGCAGCCCGCCTGGGGCCGCCAGTCCCGGCTGGCAGCAGGTGCTGGACGTGGCGCGCTCGCGTGCCAGGACGGCCGGCTCGCCGGTCGTGCTGGAAGCGCACTTGCTGGGTGCGCTGCTGGCCCTCCGCAGCGCGTCGCTCGATCTGGCCCTGGCCCGCCTCAGTGCGGATCAGGGCCAACTGGCGCGCGCCCTCCGCGAGCAGGATGACGGCCCGGACCCGACCATGTCCACCATGCACGGCAGCCGCTGATTCGGCATGTTGGATCGGGCGAGGCGGATGTTACGTCGCGGGGGGCCCGCGGATCGGGCTCCCGCCGAAGAACCCTCAGCCACGAGGATGCCAGCCTGAGCAGATCGGGCCGATTCGGCAAGCGCAGGGCAGGTTTTGCGAGAGAAGTGAATCGCCTCACCTGCTGACGCGAAGGCTGACGGTCAGCGGGTGAGATCCTTCGCTGCGCTCAGGATGACAATGGGGGGTCGCGCACTTTCACCGGCCTGCCCCCAGAACCCACGATCCACGATCCACGGCCCAGAACCCACGACCCACGGTCCAGAACCCACGATCCACGGTCCACGGTCCAGAACCCACGATCCACGACCCACGACCCACGGCCCAGAACCCACGACCCACGATCCACGATCCACGGCCCACGGTCCAGAACCCGCACCCCACGTCCCACGGACGCGCTGGTCTAGAATGCCGCCAGACTTCGGGGCTGTGCGGCAATGCCTCTCGCCTGCTCAGCCCCTGGGAGCGGACGTGGCCGACACGACGCCAGCCGAGCGCTGGCTCACGGTGGATGGACTGCGCCTCAAGGCGCTCGACTGGGGCACGGCAGGCAAGCCGCCGCTCCTGCTGCTGCACGGCATGGCGATGTACTCCTGGACCTGGGAGCAGAACGCCCTGGCCTGGAACGACGTGTGTCAGGTGGTCGCCGTCGATCAGCGCGGCCACGGCGACAGCGACCGACCGCCCCGCCACACTTACCTGACCGAGGTCATGGCCCGCGACAGCGTCCTGATGGCCGGTGCCCTCGGCTGGGACCGCTTCTCGATTGTCGGGCAATCGATGGGCGGCCACAACGGCATGCAGGCTGCTATCGACTATCCAGACCGCGTCGAGAAGCTGGTGATCTCGGATATGGAGCCGCTGTTCCAGTTGCACCTGATGGACTACATGCGGAACGCTGACGCGCTGCCCGTCTACGACTCGTACGAGCAGTTCGTGGAAGAGGCGGCGAAGCGGAATCCGCGCCCACCGGTCGAGATCCACCGGCTGCGGGCACAGCGGGCACTTCAACAGTTGCCGGACGGCCGCCTGACCCCGAAGTACGACCTGTATGCACCGAAGGACTGGGCGCCGCTCGATCTCTGGCCGCGCCTGCGGGAGATCCGCTGCCCGACGCTGCTGATCCGAGGCGCGGAGAGTCCGGTCCTCCGCCAGGATCACGCCGAGCGGATGGTCGAAGCGATCCCAAACTGCCAGCTGGTGGTGGTCCCAGGCGCGGGCCACGGCATCGGCACCGACAACCCCACCACGTACGAGCGCTGCATCCGCCAGTTCCTGCTCGGCGAGCCGGTGACGGACGCCGTCAAACGGTAGCGAGAAGCCCCTTCGCCTAAAGCTCGCC
Organism: Chloroflexota bacterium; assembly: GCA_020850535.1. NCBI lineage: Bacteria > Bacillati > Chloroflexota > Chloroflexota bacterium. The sequence continues at coordinate 7,210 of JADZEM010000074.1, read as the reverse complement.
GCTGACCCCGGAGTTCGCCCCTCACCCCCGACCCGCTGCGCGGCGCACATATCGACTTCGTCCACATCATCTCCCGCGTGCGGGAGGGGGGGCGGGGGGTGAGGGGCAAGGCGGGGGTGAGGGGCGCGTTTTCACTGAGGTAGGCCGAATGACCCGTCAGAACATCTCCTCCGGGACGCCCTGGGAGGCGCTCGCCGGCTACTCCCGCGCCGTCCGCACCGGCGACCATGTCTTCGTGTCAGGGACCACCGCCAGCGCCCCGGACGGCTCGCTGCTCGGTGGCCACGATCCGTACGAGCAGGCCAAAGCCATCCTCGCGAAGATCGGAGCCGTACTCGCTGAGGCCGGCGCATCCCTGGAGGACGTCGTCCGCACCCGCGTCTACGTCAGCACCATCGCCGACTGGGAGCCGGTCGCCCGGGCGCACGGCGAGGTGTTCGGCACCATACGCCCGGCCAACACGCTGGTCGAGGCCCGGTTGGTGGCCGGGCGGCTGGTCGAGATCGAGGCCGACGCCATCATCGGCGCCCGCCTACCATCCGCATCCGACAGTGCCGCCGACGCCCAGGCCGACTGAGCGAGACGAGCATCCATGCAGTTCAGCGTCCGCTTCAACAACGACCGTCCCGTCTCCGAGTACCTGACCCTGGCCGCCGCTGCCGAGGCCGCTGGCTTCGATCAGTTCTGGGTCAGCGACGACCTCTTCCTGCGTAGCGCGCCGGTCATCCTGACGGCCATCGCCGGCGTCACCAGCCGCATCAAGCTCGGCACCTGCATCCTCAACCCCTACACGCTGCATCCGTCCGAGATGGCGATGATCGCCGCGACCCTCGACGAGGCGTCCAACGGCCGGTTCCTGCTCGGGCTGGCGGCCGGCGCGAACGACTTCCTCAAGTGGGTCGGCCTGGAGCAGGCACGCCCCCTTGCCACCGTCCGCGAGACGATCCAGGTGGTGCGGGCGCTCCTGAACGGCGAGCAGGTCGCCTTCGAGGGGCAGGCGCTGCGCGGCTGGACCTCCGAGGCGTACCTGCGCTTCCCAAGCCGCCCGGTCCCGATCTACGTCGGCGCGATGGGGCCGCGGATGCTCACGCTGACCGGCGAGATCGCGGACGGAGCGCTGCCGCTGCTCTTCCCGCCCGAGCACTACGAGACGGTGGCCGGCTACGTCTCATCCGGGGCCGAGAAGGCTGGCCGCACCCTGGCCGACCTCGACCTTGCCGCCTGCATCTGGTGCTCGATTGCCGACGACCGCGAGGCCGCCGAGGCCGTCCTGCGCGACAAGATCGCCTACTACGGGCACGCGCTCGGGCCGCTCATCTACGACCGCCTGGGCGTCAGCCGCGAGGAGTTCTTGCCCATCGAGCAGGCGCTCCAGCGGGACCGCGATCCAGCCCGCGCGCGGGCGCTGGTGACCCCCGCCATGCTGAAGATCGGCGTGGCGGGTACGCCCCGCGACCTGATCCCGCGCCTGGAGGGGCTGGCCGCGCTGGGCGTCCGCCACCTGAGCTTCGGGCCGCCGCTCGGGCCGGACCCGCTGGCGGCGATTCGGGCGCTCGGCCACGAGGTGCTGCCGCTGTTCGCGGACCGGTAAGCGTCTTCTTGTCACCCTGAGCGCAGCGAAGGGCCTCACCCGCTGACCGTCATCCCGACGCAGCGCGGAACGAGCGAAGCGGAGGGATCTTCCTCAGATATGGGACGAGAGGAAGATCCCTCGACTTCGCTCGGGATGACGGCGTGAGAGGTCGCTCATCACCGCGATGACCGCGGTGTGGAATGTCACTCCTTACCGCGATGACGGTGTGAGAGGTCGCTCGTTACCGCGATGACAACGCGTACGCTTTCCACGATCCACGATCCACGATCCACGATCCACGATCCCGCAAGCTATCCCTTGACCGACGTCCCCCGCAGCAGCACGATCCCGCCGCCCGGCTTCCAGTCCTGGACCTTCGGGCCGACGCCGTAGATATCCGTCAACTGGTGCAGGAAGACCCACGGAGCGTCGTCGCGGATCGTGGTGACCACGTCGCGGTAGGTCTGGACCCGCTTCGCCGTGTCCATCATCTTGCCCGCGTCCTCGATCATCTGATCGACCTTCGGGTTGGTGTAGTGGAGCCACGGGATGCCCTTGACCTTCGAGCTGAAGCAGGTCGAGAGCAGCACCTGCGAGCCGCCGCTCCCCTGGGTGATCAGGAAGGTCTGCCAGGTCTTGGCCTGCGCCTCCTTCAGGAAGTTGCCCCACTCCATCGGGTTGACCTGGGCATTGACCCCGATCTTCTGCCACTGCCCGGCGATGGCCTGCGCGATCTCCTTGTCCTGGAGGTACCGGCCGCTCGGGGTGTCGAACTTCAGGTCGAAGCCGTTCGGGAAGCCGGCCTCGGCCAGCAGCTGCTTCGCTTTGTCCGGGTTGTACGGGTACGGCTGCGTCAGCTTCTCGTCAAAGCCCTCGTGAGCGTAGGTCAGCGGGCCGCTGATCGGCTCGCCGATGCCGCCCAGCAGCACCTTGATGATCGCTTCCTTGTCCACGGCGTAGTTGAGGGCCTGGCGGACCTTGACGTTGTCCAGTGGCGGCGTCGAGCAGTTCAGCACGAGGCACATCAGCCCCTGCCCCTTCGCCTGCAAGACCTCCTGGCCGCTCTGCTTGATCTGCGCCACTTCCTGCGGACCGACCGGATTGATGATGTCGGCCTCGCCGGTGCGGAGGGCGGTCAGGCGCGGCGCACCCTCGGTGATCGTCCGCCAGACCACCCGCTTGATCTTCGGATCGCCGCTGAAGTGCGGGTCGGCGGCCTCCTGCACCAGCCGGTCGCCGGGCGCCCACTCCACGAACTTGTACGGCCCGCTGCCGACCGGCTTCTTGAAGTACTCGTCGCCCATCTTCTTCATCGTCTCGGGCGGCGAGAGGAAGAGGTAGGCGGCCATCGCGTCGATCAGCCCGGGGTACGGCTCCTTCGTCGTCAGCTTGACCGTGTAGTCATCCGGCGTCTCGATCTTGGTGACGTTTGCGAGGGTGCTGGCGTAGATGTTCTTGGTCTCAGGGGCCACGAACCGCTCGATGGACCACTTCACCGAGGCCGCGGTCAGCTTCTCGCCGCTGTGGAAGACCACGTCGTTGCGGAGCTTGAACTCCCAGGTGAGATCGTCCAGCGTCTTCCAGGAGGTCGCCACCCACGGCACGACCTTGTAGTTGAGATCGAGGGTGACCAGCTGGTCGAACATCGCGGCGATCATCGCGCGCGGCGCGCCGCCCTGGGTCTGCTGGGGATCGAGGCTGGTGACGTCCGCGCCCTGGACCACGGTCAGGGTGCCAGTCGGGGCCGGGCCGGCGGCCGGCTTGGCGGCGGCAGCGGCCGGAGCCGTCGTGGAGGCGCCGGCGGCCGGCGATGCAGCCGGCGACGCCCCGGCGGCTGGCGAGGCGCCAGCAGCGGGCGAGGCGGCTGGCGCAGCGGCGGCCGGGGAGGCAGCCGCTGCCGGCTTGGTGGCCTCGGCCGGCTTGGCCGGCTCGGCGGGCTTCGCCGGGGTGGCGGGCGCGGTCGGCGCGCAGGCCCAGAGCAGGCCGGACGCCATCCCCGCGCCGATCACTGCCGCGCGGCGGAGGAAGATGCGGCGGGTCGGGCGGAGACCGTGGAGCGGGCGCCGCGGTTGGTCAGGGGCGGGGGACATGATGCCTCCTCAGAGCTGGGGTGAGGGGTCACGACAGGGACCAGAAGCCTACCAGGGAACCGTCGTCGGCAGCGGCCGGCGGTCGTCGCGGACGGTCTGGCCGCCCTTCATCACGAACCGCACGTTGTGGAGCGTGTTGAGGTCGGCCAGCGGGTCGCCGGCCACCGAGAAGATGTCTGCCAGCTTGCCGCGCTCCAGTGTACCGAGGTCGCGGTCAGCACGGCAGACCTTCGCCACGTTGACGGTCGCGGCCTGGATCGCCTGGAGCGGCGTCAGGCCACAGTCGGCGGCGAACTGGATCTCCGCGATCAGCGCCGGGCGACCCTGGAACGTCTCGACGCCCGGCGACCACGGCAGGCGGGTCAGGTTGTCCACGCCGCAGATGATCTCCAGGCCCGCCGCGATGGCCTTGGCGACGTAGGCGTGATGAACCTCGCTGGCCTCGATGGCGTTCGTCAGGAACCACTGCGGGAAGCAGCCGGCCTCGCGGATCGTCGTCTCGTTCCAGGCCTTCGTCACCGTCAGCTGCGGCGAGAAGACCGTCTTGTTGCGGACCATCGCCGCGATGCCCTCGTCGCCCAGCACGAACCCGTGCTCGACCGTGTCCGCGCCGGCATCGGCGGCCATCGCCACGCCCTCATCGCCGATGGCGTGGACGGTGGCCGGCTTCTTCCAGCGGTGGGCCTCTTCGATGGCCGCCTTCAGCTCGGCCGGCGAGCAGATCGTGTGGGTGATCGTCTCGGCCGGCCAGGCGATCCCGCCCGTGGCGAACAGCTTGATGTGATCGACGCCCTGCCGCAGCCGCTCGCGGGCCCTCGCCCGGAAGACGTCCTCGCCGGCGTTCTCGCGGCTCCACATCACGTCGCCGGCCACCCAGAGGCGCGGCCCGACCAGGGTGCCGCTCTCGATGGCCCGCTTGAGCTGGAGATCGGCGTTGTTGCGGTCGCCCATCGTCCGCAGCGAGGTGATGCCGATCCTCAAGCAGTCGGTCGCCTTGCGGACGGCCCGGTAGGCGTAGTGGGACTCGGCCTCACCACGGAACCGCGGCTCGTGCGGGGGGACCACCGCGCCCAGGTGCATGTGGGCGTCCCAGAGGCCCGGCAGGACCGTGTCGCCTTCCAGCGAGACGGTGCTGTGGCCGGCGCCGGCCCGCTTCTCGACCTCGGAGCGCGGCCCGAGATCGGCCAGCCGGCCATCCTCGCCGACCAGGATGGCCGCGTCCGCGAGCGGCGGCGCGCCAGTACAGTCGATCAGGGTGCAGTCCCGTAAGAGCGTGCCCACAGGGAAGATCTCCTTCGTGCTCCCCCTCTCCCGCGCACAGGGAGAGGGATGTCGATGCAGTCGATATGTGCGCCGCGCAGCGGTTGGCGGTGAGGGGGCGATGTCGGGCGACGCCGTCAGCGCCGCTGCTGCCAGGCGTCTCCGAGCAGGTTGATCCCGAAGACGGTCCAGACGATGGCGAGCCCGGGAAACACGGCGTTCCACCACGCCGTCCCGAAGACCTCGCGGCCCTCGCTGAGCATGGTGCCCCAGGCGGCGGTGGGAGGACGGATGCCGATGCCGAGGAAGCTCAGCGAGGCCTCGGCCAGGATCATGCCCGAGACGTTGACCGTGGCGATCACCAGCATCGGGCCGAGGGTGTTCGGAAAGATGTGGCGGAAGATGATCCGCCGGTCGGTCGCGCCGCAGACCCGCGCCGCCAGGATGAACTCGCGCTCCTTGAGCGTGAGCGTCTGGCCGCGCACCACCCGGGCGTACTGGACCCAGCCGATCACCCCGAGCACCGCGACGATGGTCGGTAAGGTCGAGCCGGTCATCGTCAGGATGCCGATAGCCAGCACGATGGGCGGCAGCGCAAGCTGAGCGTCCGCCAGCCGCATCAGCACCTCGTCCACGCCGCCGCCGAAGTAGCCGGCCACCAGCCCGAGCGGCGCGCCGATCAGCCCGGCGATCAGCACCGCCGAGACGCCGACCAGCAGCGAGGTCCGCGCGCCAAACAGCAGCCGACTGAGCAGATCGCGCCCCTGATAGTCCGCCCCGAGCGGGCTCGCGAACGAGCCGCCCTCCAGCCAGAACGGCGGCGCGAGTGAGCGCATCAGCTCCTGGTCGTTCGGCGGATACGGGGCCAGCAGCGGCGCAAGGATCGCCAGCACCACGACGAACAGAGTCATGCCCAGCCCGAGCCACGCCGAGGGCGGCAGGCTGATGCGCCGCCGACGGCGTACGGCCACTGTCGTGGCGGGCGGCGGAACCGTGACAGCCGCTGCCGAGGTCAGGCTGGTCGTCTGCTCGGAGGCGCTCATCAGCGAATCCGTGGATCGAGCAGCCGATACGAGAGATCGACCAGCAGGTTGACGAGGATGAACCCCGCGCCGATCAGCAGCACCAGGGCCCGCACCAGCGGCACGTCGCGGGCGTACACCCCCTGCATCAGCAGCCAGCCGATGCCGGGCCAGGAGAAGACCGCCTCGACGATCACCGAGCCGCCGAGCAGCGCCCCGAACTGCAGCCCGATCACGGTGACGGTCGGGATCATCGCGTTGCGGAGGACGTGCCGATACCCGATCAGCCGGTCGGAGAGGCCCTTCGAGCGCGCCGTGATGACGTACGGCCGCTGCAGCTCCTCGGCGACGCTGGCGCGGGTCAGCCGGGTGATCAGGCCCATGCTGTGAGCCGAGAGCGCCAGGGCCGGCATGATGACGTGGACCGCCGTGCCGCTCCCGCCGACCGGCAGCAGCCGCAGCCGGTCCGCGAAGATCAGGATCAGGATCAGCCCGATCCAGAAGGTCGGCAGGGAGATCGCCAGCAGCGAGATCCCGGTGGCGACGGCGTCGAAGAGGCTGTTCGGGCGCGAGCCGGCCAGGATCCCGAGCGGCAGCCCGACGCCGACCGCCAGTGCCATCGCCGTGAACGCCAGCAGCAGCGTCGCGGGCAGCTTCGAGAGCACCAGCGCGCCGACCGGCTGGTTGAACTTGATCGACGATCCCAGCTCGCCCCGCCCGATGCCGACCAGGAAATCGACGTACTGGACGACGTACGGCCGGTCCAGGCCAAGCTGCTGCTCCAGCACGCGGCGGTCAGCCTCGGAGGCGTGGATCGGCATCATCATGGCGACGGGGTCGCCGGTCAGCAGCACCAGCGCGAAGGCGACCATGCTGACGAGCAACAGGACGACCGCCGCCTGTCCGAGCCGCCGAAGCAGGGTGACGGCCAGCGTGCCGCCCACCCTGCCGCCTGTTGAGCTGAGAACTGCTGCCACCGGGATCCTTGTGCGTCCGCCGCGAGTCGTGGAGCGCTCACACCATCGTTTCGACCGCTTAGGGTAGCACAGCGCCCCGAACCTGGCACGGGCGTCAGGCGACTGAGCAGGGCATGCAGGGCGATTGCATGTTCGCTGGTGTTCCCGAAGCGCGACGAGACGCGCAGTCGGGGGTTGAAACCCCCGCCTACACGCATTCAGTCGCTGCGCGACGGTCGTCGGGAACGGCAGGCACTGGTGCGACTGGAGCGTCGCGCAGCGACTGCAGGATCGTAGGCGGGGCTTTCA